>JAGLEV010000044.1 GCA_023144895.1 Thiotrichaceae bacterium | reverse complement strand
ACCTAACATACATCCTCCTGTTGATATCCCACGACCTCATGTGAATCCTAATCTTCGTCTCACTGGAACTCAAAATGATGATCGTTTATCGGGTCGCTCTGGAAATGATGTCTTGCATGGTCGTGGTGGCAATGATGTGCTTATAGGTAATGCTGGCAATGACCAGCTTTATGGGGGCAAAGGCAATGATAGTTTGCATGGTGGTACAGGTCGTGACTATCTTTCGGCGGGACGTGGGAGTGATCAGCTCTTTGGTGGTGCTGGTAATGATACGCTTTCTACTCGTTCAGGCTATGATGTTTTAGATGGGGGTAGAGGTCGTGATGTTGCTAAGGTAAGAGGTAACCTTAGTGCTTACACCATTAATTTTGGGCATAACAATGATATTGTGCTAAAAAACAATAGAACAGGTCATACCGTTGTTGCAAAGAATATTGAAAACTTTCATTTCAATGATACTCGTTTGTCATTCAATGAATTAAAGGCACGTATTGATCAGCCCGTCATGCGACCTAATTTAAATCTTTCGGGATCACAACAGCGAGCTATTGCTCAGCACTTTAATCACGGCACAACAAGATATACTGGTCAAGTGATTGATATTGATGGCAATGGTCGTTTAAGTGTTGGTGATACAGTAAAATTGACTATTGGTGGTGTTGCAGGAAATGTACCCATTAATCATCGTTTGACAGTCAGTGATCTTAATAAGATTCAGGCAGCACCTAGTCAGAATTCATTATTTGATATTTCTAATGGTTTATCAAGAACACAGTATGACCGTTTAAGTCGAGCTGTCTTTCCACAAAATATATCTTATGCGGGTACAACACCTATTTTAGATCGAGTGATTGATAATGATCGAAATGGTCTGTTATCGGTTGGTGATTCAATCGTTGTGCGTCAACATAATAATTCATCGGGACAGCCTGGCTTTAGTACGCAAACGCTGACACAGGCACAATTTGATCGTTTTACGAAGGGTGAATCTTATCATTTATCAGAAAATAGAAACCTAAATCTTACTCAGCAACAACATGATGCAATTAGTGCCCGTTTTAATCGTCTTCCACCTCCAGGTTCGGCTGATTTCCCTACGGTTACTTATGAAGGTGTTGCTACTGATAAAGATGGCAATGGTCAGCTAAGTGTTGGAGATACGGTAAGAATTAAGACAACAGGTGGCTTTACGATTAGTGGGCAAGATACAATCACTAATCGCGTGTTAACCGCTGAAGATCTTGCGGCAATTAATACAGATAGAAGTAACCCTTTATTAACGATTTCTGCGAATGGCTTATCGAATCTGCAACGTCAGCGTTTACTCTCTGCTGTTTCAGCAAATCCTTTTATTAATGCAAGCTCTAAGATATCGGGAATCTTTGATAGTAATTCTGATGGAAAAATATCGGTAGGTGATGATTTAACAGTAACGGATGCTAATGGTAGACGTTTGATGTTCTATACAATAACTCAAGCCGATATGGATCGCTTTCTAGGTAATACAACCTCATCACAAGAACCAGCATTAAATGGCACAAAGTGGCAGTTACAATCCATTGGTTCATCTCCTTATCAGAGTAGAAAATCGGATCTATCGTTTGATGGTGACAAGATTGCTTATAGTGATGGAGTTAACCGTGTAGGAGGTGCTTTTAATAGTCAGCAAACAGGCGCATTTTCAACAGGTAATCTATTTAGCACTAAAATAGGATCAACAGATCCACAGCAACGACTAGCAGCAAAAGCGATTAATAATGGTATCTCTTCTGCAACGCGTTATGATATTTCTAATAATGGTAAAACACTGACTTTCTTTGATGCTAATAACAAAGCCACATTGGTTTATGGCGCGGAAGTTCAAAGCCAAGGGAGAAACAGAATAATCCCAACGGAAAGACAAGATGGGGTGATACGATCTAGTTTTAATCTTGGAAGCCATGGTCAATATGAAATCATTGATGTTGATGGTAGTGGGACACTGAATGTGGGTGATGAAATTCAAGTGACACGAGGTAGTGCGGCTCAAATCTTTACCTTAACGGCAAAGGATGTTGCATTAATTAATGGAGTGATTGCTGTTCAGACCTACAGATAATTTATAGTAAAGGTCAGTTGACTTTAGTCTATGATTGGATAGGCTAAAGTTTGCTCAATAGGGAATAGTCATTGATATTAAATCGTCGGCTGGATTGCATTCTTTTGTGGTTTTCTCATGAAGACAATGGCAAAAATAATGGCTAAAACAGAGCAACCCGCCATCACAGAAAAAGTCAGCATAGGGCTCGTTGAGTGCCATAAATAGCCACTTAATAAGCTACCTAAAGCCCCTCCTAATCCGAAGCTTAGCCCAGCATATAAAGCTTGTCCCATGCCTTGTAAGCGTTTGGGAAACCATTGATGTATCTGTTGAATAGCGGTCGCATGAAATAAGCCATAACTTGCCGCATGAAGTAATTGAACTAAAATCAGTGTTGTCGTCGAGTTGGTAATAACGGCAAGTGCTAACCAGCGTATTAATGCTAAAACTAATGAAATAATAAATAACATTGTAATATCAAAGTGTTTGATGATTTTATGTAATACTAAAAAGAGTATAATTTCAGCAAAAACCCCCAATGACCAGAGTGCGCCAATCGCTATTGGTGTATAGCCAATATCAGCTAAGTAAATACTATAAAAAGTATAATAAGCACCATGCGCCATCGTATGTAAGGCACTAGCAATTAATAAACCCGCAATTCGTGGTGTTGCCAGTAATTTTAATAAGCCCTGTTCGTCGCTAGTACAGAGTTCATGTTCCTTATCTTTTACTAATCCTGTCATCACCCATGTGAGAAATAAAAGACCCAGTACGATTACAGGCAGGGTGGTAATGGAGTCGTACTTAATGATGAGTGATACGCCCGCAATAGCGATAATAAAACCCAGCGATCCCCATAGGCGAATATGAGGATAACGGGCTTTTTGTTCACCGAGATGATTGAGAGTGAGTGCTTCATATTGAGGTAGCGAGGCGTTCCAGAAGAAGCCAAGCAAGCCTAAACTGAGAAACATAATCCAATAAGAAGCCGCTGAAAACCATAGAATCGGTAATATACTGAGTATACTGAGCCAGCTTGCTCGCTGTATCCAAGCGAGACGTTGCCCGTTATAGTCAACAATCCAACCCCAGATAATGGGTGCAACCAGCTTGCCGAGCATAAAGATTGCCATTAGCTCGCCAATCTCGCTGGCTGAATAATCGAGTTGCTCTAAATAAACCGACCAATAGGGAACAAAAGCCCCTAATGCTGCAAAGTAGAAAAAATAATAACTAGACAGCGGTCGATAAGGCGGTGTGTTACTCACTGATCAGCTTCAAGTAATCTTCTTCAGTTATCACTTCTGTACCCAAACTTTCAGCTTTTTCAATCTTCTTAGCACCCACTTTGGCACCAATGACGAGAATATCGGTTTTTTTATTGACCGAAGCTTGTACTTTCGCACCTAGGCTTAAGGCTTTCTCTTTCATTGCACCGCGTGGCTGACTCATTGACCCTGTAAATACAATGGATTTTCCACTGATTGGGCTGTCATCAATAACAACTTCATTCTGATCAGTTATCATTAGATTAAAGTCGAGTGCCAAGAGTGCCGTAATATTTTCCCATTTTTCTTGGAGCGAAATAGGAATCGATTCTGCGGTAACAGGACCAAAACCAGCGATTTTAACAATATCCTCTTCTTTTAGATCAATCAGCGAGGTTAAGCCATGTTCTTTCAATAGCTTGCGTGAATCACCACGACCTAGATGATGAATGCCAAAGGCTGCAAGAAAGCGCCAATCTTCGACTTCTTCAGTACGTGAGCGTTCGAGTTGAGCAACAAGGTTCGTGGCTTGTTTTGGACCAAAGCCCATGGTTTCAAATTCTTTAGCCGTTAGCGCATAAATAGCGGGCAGTTGGGTGTATTGATTAGAGACTAAAACCTCAACAGTCTTAGGGCCAAATAAATCAATATTACCTAGCACTTGGAAGAAATGTTGTAAACGAGCTTCCATCTGAGCAAGGCATTCATCACCTTGGCAGACCAGAAAATCACGTTCCATTGTTGCTTTCGATTGACAAGCTGGACAGTGTTCAGGAATGATTGCATCATCACCCGTTTTAACGACGGCTAATAGTTTAGGAATCACTTCACCACTACGCACAATCTCAATCTGAGCACCAATACCAACATTAAGGTTTTTGATATTACCAGCATTGTGAGCGGTAACATTAGAAATATCAGCACCTGATAGGTTAATGGTTTCCACATTTAATACGGGTGTAATGCGTCCTGTACGACCTGTTTGCCATGTCACACCATTGACGGTGGTAATGGCGGTTTCACCTTTCAGTTTCTTTGCAATTTGCCAATTGTGATGATGATTAGTAGAGCCTAGCTCTTCTCGAACCGCTTCATTCATAACGTCGATCACGCTACCATCAACAGGGTAGGGGCATTCATTCTCAACTTTTTCACACAGTGCTTCAACGTCTTTTATCAGCTCATCACAGCCACAGTCGATTTTATTTAAGGTTTGGTAAGGTACAAAGCGAATCACACCCTTTTGTAAGGCTTCCTTTGCTTGCTCTGATAAGGTATCAGCACCAATAAGCCCAGTGACAAAGTTACGAGGGTGGGAGAATTGGTCATTTAAATATTTTGCAAAATAAGCACTATCAATAACAATCTCACCGACTCCTGTATTGTCACCACCGATAGCATGTAAACCCCGCTTTAGGTTACGACTAATATCATTACCTAATAAGCCATTACCCCGAGTTGCAAGGATATTCTCTTTATATTTTGCCGCCATGCCATCGAGCTTGGGAGTGATGCGAAACGCTAGGTTTTTTGCTTCGATATCAATGGTATCGGCATGTTTAATGACGCGTTCAACAAAAGTAGTTATTTCTTCTTGGGTATAGGCTTTATCCGTTGAAAGCATTGGAGTCTTGTGACGCACTTTACCACTACTACTGAGGTCAGTTTCTGGCTCGACAGTCTTTAAGAAAGGATGCTTAGGGTCACGCTTGATTAGCTCCGCATAATAAACATGGTCATACGTCTCATCAGAAACGACGGGCTCACCTTTACGATAAGCTTTATTTGCCGCCTCAAGCCATGCAACAAGTGCTTCAGTTGATAATTCGGTAACAGGAGTGCTTAGGTTAATCATTATTTTTATTGCCCAGTGATTGGTATTGCTGTGAAGTGTCTAGGTTACACTATTTTGTTATCTTTTAGCGTAAATGATCAGCAAGTCTAACCGTCGTTTCCGTTGCCTTTGTACGACATCGTATAGGAGGCGCTAAAATTTTGTGATCTTTGCTTTTTTTACTTCCAGTGATGTAGCCGATAGGAAGCCTTATGGAATACTGGGGAACTGTCTAAATGATATGATTAAGTATTTAAGTCATTCGCGAAACCCTTCAAGCTGATAACCCTTATTTAGCCGATGACTCTCTGATAGGGGATGCAGATGCCATTACCCAATCTACATTTTATTTTTTGATAAAATGCTGATTTACATTGGAATAGCTGCCAATAAAGCCATCACAGTTGCGGCTAATTTTGGTAGAGTGTCCACTAACTCATAGGCGTCTTTTATTTCTGTGCCTAACTTCATTGCATCTGATGAGCCATCTCTGACACGGCTTAATAATTTTCTCAGCTTATCTTTTGTTTCTGGTGATGCATCTTCTAGGTTGTCTAAATGTTCGCGGATTTGTTGGAGTTCACCATAGGCATTGGCTTTTATTTCAAAGTTTGTATCATAGTTTCCTACGTGTTGAATTAAATCACTTAATGCTTTTTGTAGCTCGACAATATCTTTTTTATCAGATGATT
>JAGLEV010000043.1 GCA_023144895.1 Thiotrichaceae bacterium | reverse complement strand
TTCTGTTTTTCTTTCGTCATAATAAATCCCATTACTTTCTCTAAATTGTATTGATTACCTGCATCTGAAAATACAGTTTTTCGACCTGCTTTGGCTTGTTTTAATAAGCTTTTATAGGTGATTTTCTCACTGAGATTATCATCAATAACGCTAAAGCGTTCTGTATCAACCCGTGCAGAATCAGGCAGAGCCACATATTCTTTAACTGATAAGCCTTTAATCTTATTGAAGATACCATTAACAGTATCCCGCAAAATAACAAGGTATTCTCTGGGTTCTTCACCTGAAATCCATAGTTTTAAACTACGTTGTGTATAGTCTACTGTCCAACGGGCGGTGGCTTGATGTGCTTGGTTTTCAATAATCACACCATGTTGCCAAACCAGTTGCTTGTTTTCTTTATCTCTTACAATTTCTTCATGCCGAGCAACAATTAAGTTAGGCATAATATTGCGCGGTAATAAACCTGTGAACATAAATTCAAAGGCTAAAATCCCCTCTGCTTTTTTATCAAAATACACGTTTAATTCAGGCTGTTCTTTGGGTAATTTATCGGGGATAACATAGTGACTACCCTTTGGTAATTTATAACACAATTTAAACTGTGTCATAGCATCTACAATAAACTTACATTTTGGTTTTGGATAATTGAGTTCATTGCCTCGCTCATCTTCTACTTTTTTGGCTTGTAGAATATTCACCACATCGGCATGACTTAAAATACCGTATTGTACTTCAACTTCCTTTGAATACAACAGGGTATAAACCCCATAGGTTAACCAACGTGGATTTAGCACATAGGCATCTGCCCACTGAAGCTCAGGGAAATGAATAATCTCACCCAAAGTATCTAATAAACCCAAATAGGCTTTTTGATCTAAACCTTCTTTACCAATTTCATGCTCTGCACATAAAGCATCAAATTTTTCATGGGCTAAAAAAGCATTTTTGCGTGATAGCTTTCGAACCTGCTCTAAGACTTCAAATTGATTTGGGGTAAACATCAGTTGATGCGTCCCCACTGCTTTTAATTGCTTACTTAAAATCAATTTGAATTTATCAAAATCACATTTGAACTCTGGCTCTTTACTGGTACAAGAAAGGGGATAAAAGCCGACAATATTTTTATACTTTTCGGTCAAGGCATTCATATCTAAATGGATGGCAACTTTATCGGCTTTACTCCCCACTAACATCACAGGGGCGTTATTACCAAAGGCTTTTATATGCTCTAGCCAATATTCTGCTTGATCATTGGCGCTTTGATTTTCTCGAATTTCTCTTTCTGAGCCTGCATCCACCACCAATACATATAAACAGCGTTCACGCAAAAAGAACTGATGCGTAGAGTGCGACATTACCTGTCCACCAAAATCCCAAAAACGCGCTTTAATATCAGAGTCAGGCACAGACCACTTACGTATTTCAATGCCTGAAGTCATATCCTCCTTGCCTTCAATAACGGCTTCATTTTTTAACTTGCGGATAAGCGAAGTTTTACCCACCGCGCCATCGCCGATAAAAATAGCACGCACTAGGTTGAGTGGTTTAAGGGTGTTTTGTTGATCACTGTGTAAATTACGGCTCAGTGTTGCTAAATAATGATTAGTGGCTTTTGCACCCTGCTCTTTTATTTCTTGGGGGATATTTAACCATTGTTGTTCTTGTTTATAGTTTAGAGGTTTAGAAGCAAGTTGATCATGATACCAATCAACCCATATTTCAAAACCTGCATCTAAATCAACTAATGATTGGGTAAAATGAGAGGATAGTGATTGCCAATCTTTTGAAATTGACTGTGACCAAAGTGGTGAGGTGATAAAATCAGGAGCAGGAGGGGATTGATTTGCAGTGATATAATCTAAATCTGACTGAATTTCTTTTGATAAATCTATATTGTATTTGGCGTCGGCGTAGGCG
>JAGLEV010000042.1 GCA_023144895.1 Thiotrichaceae bacterium | reverse complement strand
TGTTTCTGGTTCTGGTGTTTGCTGCATTTTAGCTTGTTGTATATCTTTCAATAAACGCTCTTTATCTTGTTCAAGCTGTTGGATCTGTAGTTTTAATTCAATCGACTCTTCATTTTTCCCCATTATATTTTCTAAGTATTCAGCCGACCTTGTTTTAGGCAATAAATCCTGAACGATAGAGTCAAAATCCAGTAAGCTAATTTGTTCTTGAGTAAGCAAGCTTTCCAAAAATAAAACTTGCCAGTTTGTACAGTTATACTTTTTTACGGCTTTAGCAAACCCACCAACAAAATCAGCACTACTTTCATCATTTCTTATTAATGTGATGAAAAAACTCCCTAATTTATGCTCACTATGATGACGTTGATTTAGCTTATTTAAGAGATATATTGATTTATCTTTATCTAACTGCAAATAAACTTTCTCCTCAATCGGCTCTACTTTCCATTGATCATCAATATAGCGATAACAACTCAACTTATTGTGCAATAGAACAAAGGTATAATTATTTTTTTTCATTCTTATTTCCTCATTAGCTCACGTACTTAATCAAGTTGTGAATAAAGGTCACTGTTACTTGACTCAAAATCAATTTTTCGATCCACCTCTACCAATGTTTTTTCTACATTAATAGACTGTATAGGTCTAGATTATCCTGAAAATAATCAGAGACTGTTTTCATATCTACCCTTTTTTCAACCAAAGCTGTAATATGATCAGACGTAAAATAGTCAGGGCTTTTAGCGACACAAACCCATGTTTGCCTATCTATTTTAATATCATATTTTTCTGCTACTCCCTGAGTGTCGACTGCGACACCCACAGCCTGTTTTTCATCGCCATTAAAGACAGGAACACCTGCAACTAACCAACATGCTGGTTTTTTGAAAGTGCCTGCTCTAAGTTGTTGGGTGTTTTTTCATTACTAAGAAGGGATAGATCTGCACCTAAAAAATTACCATTGAGCTTATTGCCTGAGAGTAAGTAAGCGACAGAAGCGGGTGTTGATGCACTGGAATGACTGATAGCTGATAAAACATTGCTCATCGCAAGACGCTGCTCAATAGCATTAGCTTCTGGAATTTCACTGATACGATAAAAACGCCAATCTTTAGTTTCTTTATCACAAGGAATTAATTCAAAACCTTGTAAATCAAGTGGTTGCTTTAAGTCCCACTCTGTAGAAAACTGAACAGAGTTATCCAGTTGTAGTTTATATGGAGTATTGATAATCGCTACCTTATTATTTTTATTTGTTATTTTTTATAGGAATTAAAGCGTGTATTATTTATTATTTTTACGTGCTAAGCCCTATATAGGATCGTAAGCTCTATACTTAAAAAGATAGATGAAGCCTGATCCAGTCATTACAATGTTAACAGAATATTTAAAAGCTCAGTAATAATAATCCATTTTTTTAGGTGATGGACTTTCATAGCTTGAGGCTAATGGTTAGATCTTGGAATAGAAAAATTATCATATGCTCATGATTAATATAGATATATTAATCATATATCACTTTGATCGAAGCGCTCTGTATTGTTGAAAAATAGATAACATATTGACGATTTATCACAAAAGGATTAGCATTAGCTAATATTTCCCAACAATCATTACAAAGGTTTATCTATTATGACACTTGAAGTTAATGGCACAACTATCGCTACCACAGAAAAAGGCTATCTTGAAAATTTAGAAGACTGGAATAAAGATGTTGCGACTGCAATTGCTGCTGGAGAAGAAGGTATTGGCGAGCTAACAGACCGTCATTGGGATGTTCTTGAATTCTTACGTGATGAATATATTAATAACGCTGGCAATCAGCCAATGGAACGTTTTATTACTAAACACATGTCTAAGGTTTGGGGTGAGAAGCTAAAGAGTAAAGATCTCTACCGTTTATTCCCTGGCGCACCGAGTAAACAAGGCTTGAAAGTAGCAGGACTACCTGCAACGACCCGCAAAGGTGGCTATTAATTTCACTACCCTAATGGGGTATACCTTACTCACGTAGAAATCGGTATATTTAGGGCAAGATTATTGTATTACGTATGGAGAACTCATTATGAGTACTAAAGCTGAATTGATTAAAGAAATGCTAGAAATGCAGTCTAAGTTTATTGCTGATGAACAAGCAGGTAAATTTGAAGCTGAAGATTATTATATTGGTGAAGGTAAAGAATACCGTCAACGCTATCAAGAGCTTGCTTCTGAAGTTCGTGAAATGGCTTCAAAAGAAGCTAATTTCTGGAAGTAATGACCCACTTCTGACAAGTGATCATTTAATCACTTAAAGAAAAGCCACAGAGTGTGGCTTTTCTATCGCTACATTATTCTTTATCTTTATTTCGACGATCTAAGAACCAATTAAGCAAACCATCCGTTGAGTTATCATGCTCATAGAGTGATTTATCTGACTCTAATTCATCCAGAATATTGCGAGCTAATTTCTTACCCAGCTCCACTCCCCACTGATCATAAGAGTTAAGATTCCAAATAGCACCTTGTACAAAAATCTTATGCTCATAAAGTGCTAGCAATGAACCCAATGAACGGGGTGTTAAAGAATCCAAAACAATTGAATTACTAGGTTGATTACCACGAAACGTCATATGTGGTAAATGGGCTTCTATTTCCTTTAGCTCAACCCCTGCATTACGCAATTGTAAACGTGTTTCTTTCATATTTCGTCCACGCATCAATGCTTCTGTTTGTGCAATAAAGTTAGAAGCCAAAATATTGCTATGATTGGATAGTTTTGAATGAGAACGAATTGAAGCAATAAAATCGGTTGGAATTAAACGAGTTCCTTGGTGTAATAATTGATAGAAAGCATGTTGTCCATTAATACCTTCAGTACCCCAAATAACCTTTCCTGTAGAATAGGTTGTCTCTTTGCCATCACGATCAACAGATTTACCATTGCTTTCCATATCAGCCTGCTCAAGATAAGCAGGTAAAAACTGTAAATGATGATCATAAGGCAGAATTGCACTAGATTCTGCACCAAAAAAGTTACCATACCAAACACCAATCATTGCTAAAATAACGGGCATGTTCTCTTCTAGTGGTGCTTCTTGAAAATGCTTATCCATTGCCTCAGCACCTTCAAGTAATTCAATAAAGCGATCCATTCCTACATAAAGAGCAATGGAAATACCGATAGTTGACCATAATGAATAGCGCCCACCCACCCAATCCCAAAACTCAAACATATTATCTAAATCAATACCAAATTTAGACACTTCCTTATCATTGGTTGATACAGCAACAAAATGCTTGGCAACATCACTCTCAATAACATTCTCATGCCCTAAGAACCACCGCTTTGCTGTCTCAGCATTGGTAATTGTTTCTTGAGTAGTAAAGGTTTTAGAGGCAACAATAAATAATGTTGTCTCTGGATTAAGTTTTTTCAAGCAATTTTCAATATGCATACCATCAACATTAGAAACAAAATGCACATCAAGATTCGATGCATAAGGGGCTAATGCACAACACACCGTTTGCGGCCCTAGGTCAGAGCCACCAATACCAATATTAACGATATCTGTAATTGCTTTTCCTGAAAGCCCCTTCCACTCACCAGAACGTACTTTATCTGTGAAAATACGCATTTTTTCTAATTCAGCATGTACTGCTGGCATTATATCTTGATTATCAACATAAACGGGGGATTTAGATCGATTACGCAATGCAGTATGAAGAACGGCTCGATTCTCTGTATTGTTAATACGTTCACCAGCAAACATGGCATCACGAAATTGCTCCACACCCTGTTGCTTTACTAATTTAATTAATAGTTTCAAAGTTTTATCAGTAATAATATTCTTTGAATAATCTAATAATATCCCTTCAAATTCCAATGTAAAGTCATTAAACCGATTAGGATTCTTATCAAACAAAGTCATCATATGCTTTGATTGCATATCTCGATGATGATGTATCAAAGCTAACCAAGCTGGGCTGCTATTGAGTGTGGATTTCATATTAGATACTAGCCTTAAAGGACGCATATATATACCTTGGGGTCGACCTGAAAAATCAGTCACTACAAATACAGTACAGAATTTGCTCTGTATTTTTATTGAAATCTGAGCCAGGCTACAGTGATTAGTTTAAGTAATGGGGATGGCTGAATAAATAATTCACCATTCACTTCCAAGAAGGCATCTCTACTTATTTGACTGGGAATCAATCCACAGCTTCACTCTACAAACCACTGGCTAGAAAATACACAGTTCACCTAAACCAAGGTTATTAATTAGTTAAGAACACCCCCCCACTCACACACCACCAAACAAGATCATTAATTACACTCTATATTTTGGTGATTAGCTAAGACTATTGTAGTTAAGAAAATGGGATTTTCATAACTTTAGCTTACAAGTGGTTAATTATACATCACTACAATCGCTTTAAAATAGAACAGAGCTTCTCTATCAATAAAAGACTATCAATGGGTTATAGTGACTCTATTGACAGATTAAAGCTCGTTCAGCTAACACTAAATTAGGACTTCTTTTTGCCACCAACAACAATCGTCACCATCTTATCGGGCTGCACTCTGCGTTTAAAAGCATCAACCACTTGCTCACGAGAGAGTTTCTCTATTTTAGGAGAAAATTCCTCCAAGTAATTTAGCGACAAGCCATAAAAGCCAATCATTGAAATATAACTGATGATATTGGCATTACTCGCTGTACGCAATGGAAACCCACCCGTAATACTTTGTTTTGATTGTTTTATTTCCTCATCACTAGGACCCTTTTCAACAAAATCAATCAAAACTTCACGAGCCACTTTAATGGCTTCATCTAAGTTCTTATTCTTTGTTTGAAGACCTAAAATATAAGGTCCTAATTGACCTTGAGGCATAAAGTAACTGTAGACACTGTATGATAAGCCACGTTTAACACGGACTTCTTTCATTAAGCGTGAAGTGAAACCACCACCACCTAATACATGATTACCAAGGTAAAGACTATAGTAGTCTGCATCTCCTCGCTTATTACCTATCTGACCAATATAAACATGAGACTGGCTTGACGGGAAGTCAACACGTACAGTCTTTGATTGAGTTAAAGGCTTAACCTCTGGAACTGCTGCTGCCTTGGTGCCCACTTTTAATACTTTTGATACACGTTCTGCCAGCACTTCAGCTTGTTTACGGTCAATAGCACCGACCATTGCCAACATGCCATTTTTTGCCACATAGTATTGCTGATAATAAGCCTTTAAATCAGGCACAGTCATCGCATTAATTGTTGCCTCAGTTCCTGATCCTGACACCCCATAAGGATGATCACCATAAAGTGCTTTGTAAAAGGCTTTTTCAGCAATAGAGCCTGGCTTTTGCTTTTGAGCTTGCAAGCCAATGAGCGCTTGTTTTTTAGTACGTTTAAAGTCTTGCTCTGGAAATTCAGGTTTACCCACAACTTTCAACCAAGTTTGTAAGGCAGACTCCATTTCTTCAACAAAAGTTACAGTGCGTAAACTGATAGAAGAACGCTCCATATTGGATGATGCGGAGAATGTTGCACCAACATCCTCAAAGGCTTCAGCCACCTGATCAGCCGTTAGCCCATCAGCCCCTTTATTCAGTAACGCTGCTGTTAATAAAGAAACACCCGACTTAGCGCCATCACGCACACTGCCACCCGCAAAAACCAGCTCCATATCTAACATTGGCAAACTTGGTGCAGAAACATAATAAACACTCAAACCATTACTCGTTTTCCAGTGCTCTATTTTAGGTGCTGCTTGACTAACATTGGCTATCCATAATGATAATAATACAGCCACTACGATGTGTTTAAACATACTTACTTACTCCCACCCGTTTTAGCAACCGTTGTTGCTGATTTAGATTTTTTATTTTCTGTTACTGTTTCCACCACTAAAGCCTGTGGTTGTAGGTGTGCAATGGTTAATTGATCTTCAACCAAATACTTTTTTGCCACTGCCATTACCTGCTCTGTGGTGACACTGAGAATAGCTGGCAAGTAATTATCCACTTCCTTGTAACCAATACCAACCGATTCAAAGGAACCTAGAATACTCGCTAAGTTTTCAATAGAATCGCGCTCATAAACCTCACTAGCCACGACTTGTGCCTTCACCCGTTTCAGCTCTTTTTCAGAAACCAAGTGAGTTTGTAAATCTTTAATTTGAGCAATTAATTCAGATTGTAATTGATCAAGCGTTGTCCCCTTACTGGGTGTACCAGAAAGAATAAACAAATCAGGCAAGCGACCAAAACCATTATAATAAGAACCTGCTGAGGCAGCAATTCCCTTACCACGAACTAAGCGTTTAGTCACTCTTGAGCTATTGCTACCGCCTAAAATATTAGATAAGACCTCTAGAGCATAGGGTTCCCATTTTTTTTCAGCATTAATCACTCCAGGTGTTTTAAAGCCCATCCTTAAATAAGGTAGTTTAGCGGGTGCTTTAACCAATAATTTACGCACCCCTTTTTGAACAACTTCTGTCCGCAACTTAACAATAGGTAATGGGGTTTTCTTAATAGCACCAAAATACTTCTCTGCCATTGCAAAGACTTCATCTTTTTTAACATCGCCAACAACCACTAAAGTTGCATTATCAGGTGAGTACCATTTTTTATACCAATCACGCAAATCATCAATCGTCATCGTTTCCAAATCAACCATCCAGCCAATCACGGGTGCTCGATAAGGGCTATTCATAAAAGCTACAGCATTAAATTGCTCACGCGTTAATGACTTAGGCTTATCATCAGTACGCCAGCGACGCTCTTCTTTAACCACCTCAATTTCTTTTTTGAATTCCTTTTCATCCAGTACCAAATTACGCATACGATCAGCTTCTAATGACATGGCGACATCTAGTCGGTCACTCGCCAATACTTCATAATAAGCAGTATAATCTTGTGAGGTAAAAGCATTATTACGCGCACCATTAACGGCGAGTATTTTTTCAAACTCTCCCGATGCACGACTTTTTGTTCCTTTGAACATCAAGTGCTCAAGTGCATGTGAAAGACCTGTAATTCCTTCGTGCTCATAACTTGTACCCACTCGGTACCATAGTTGCACAACGGCAACTGGCGCTCGAGAATCTTCTAGAACCAGTATTTTTAAACCATTATCTAATGTTTTATCAGCAACATCTAGCGTCTTTATTTGTGCCAAGCTGGTGGATATTGGCAGCAGGAATATGGAAAGCACACTCAGCCAAAAGTATTTATTAACCCTGTTACTTATCGATGTTAGTATCATTAGAATCTCCTGAAATCTTCGTTGCGTACAGTAACTAGGAATGGGAAAAGTTTAGAGTTATATTGACTCCCCGTTCCTTATTAGCAAGGAGCTCAATTATCAACCCCTAAGCCTATCAATTGCAACAATAATTTTTTACCCACTGGATTGGACAATGTTTGGATTTGAAAAGAAAAAAAACCTTAGTAATGAAAAAGCTAGCGAAAAAGAAAAACCAAAAGGCTTATTTCAGCGCCTAAAAAGTGGATTATCTAAAACAGGAAATAACCTAACAGATGGCGTAGGCTCATTATTGTTAGGTAAGAAACAAATTGATGATGAAATTCTTGAGGAGTTAGAAACCCGTCTATTAATGGCCGATGTCGGTATAGAAGCAACTCAAAAAATCATTGATGAACTCACCCAACAAAGCCGACGTAGTGAACTAAAAAATGCTGCGGAATTATTGATCGTACTAGAAAACAAAATGCGTGATATCCTTAAACCTGTATCGATACCATTAAAGACTGAGGGTAAAAAACCTTTTGTTATTCTTATGATTGGTATTAATGGTGCAGGAAAAACAACAACGATAGGAAAGCTAGCACACCAATTCAAACAGCAAGGAAAATCGGTCATGCTAGCTGCTGGTGATACTTTCAGAGCCGCCGCTGTAGAACAATTACAAGCATGGGGAGCGCGTAATGATATTGCTGTGGTTGCACAAGAGACAGGAGCAGATAGTGCTTCAGTTATTTATGATGCTGTTGAATCAGCGGCAGCCAATAATATTGATATTCTGCTAGCAGATACTGCTGGACGATTACACACACAAACCAACTTGATGGAGGAACTAAAAAAGGTAAAGCGAGTGATGCAAAAACATGACATCTCAGCACCCCATGAAGTCATGTTAGTCATTGATGCGAGTATGGGACAAAATGCACTCCAACAGGCCAAAGAATTTAATAAAGCACTAGGGTTAACGGGTATTACTTTAAGCAAATTAGATGGTACTGCTAAAGGGGGGATCGTCTTTGCAATTGCAGAACAAACCAATATTCCTATTCGCTTTATTGGCGTGGGTGAACAAGTTGATGACCTACAAGTCTTTGATGCTAAAAAATTCACCAAAGCCTTACTACAACTTGAAGAAGCTAAGGTCTAATTTTTACCCAATCCGCCTATGTGGATTCTTGACTCAAACATAGGATTAAAGAAATAACAGTAAAAACATCGGATTTTACTTGATCCCTACACAAGTAAGTCATTAAAATACCCCAATAAGTTTAAGTAAACCAAATAGCCCTAATCAATGATCCAGTTTCAAAATGTCAGCAAGCAATATCCTACGGGGCAACTTGCACTCTACAATATAAACTTAGCACTGACTACAGGAGAAATGGCCTTTTTAACAGGGCACTCTGGAGCAGGAAAAAGCACCTTATTAAAATTGATTGCAATGCTAGAACGCCCTAATCAAGGAGAGATTATTGTTAACGGGCAGTCAATCAATCGTATTAAGCAACGACAGATACCCAATTTTCGCCGCCATATTGGAATGATTTTTCAAAATCATCACCTCTTAATGGATCGCTCTGTTTTTGAAAATATTGCCTTGCCCTTAAGAATTTCTGGCTTACACCACCGTGATATACGTCGACGAGTACAGGCTTCTTTAGATAAAGTAAGCCTATTAAATAAACAAAAAGCGAATCCAATGATGCTTTCAGCGGGTGAGCAACAGCGTGTCGGTATCGCTCGTGCCGTTGTCAACAAGCCAACAATTATTCTCGCTGATGAACCGACTGGAAACTTAGATCCCGAACTTGCGGAAGATATTATGCGTACCTTCCAGCAATTTAATGAATTAGGTGCCACAGTGCTGATTGCCAGTCATGACCATTCGCTGATAGAAAGAATGAAAAAGCGCATTATTGTTTTACAAAAGATCATCCATTAATGACTACTAATTCACGACCTACTAACCAAAAAGACCGTAATAAGCCTGCTTTTATTTCTTGGTGGAATCATGTTAATACGGCAATGAGCTTTAGTTTGAGACGGCTTTGGTTTAATCCAATCTCAACATGGATTACATTGGCAGCGATTGCAATTGCTCTCTCCTTACCGACTGGCTTGCACTTATTTTTAAAGAACTTACAAACACTAACCGATGATCAACGCCAAATACCGACTGTTTCTTTATTTTTACACGAAGGAGTGACAGAGCAACAAGCTCAGGATCGTGCTGACCTTATCTCAGAGCTTGATGGTGTTACCAAGGTTATTGTACAAAATAGTGAAGTTGCATTTGCTCATATGAGTGAACTTATGGGCGGTAAAGAAACCTTAGAATCACTGGGTAAGCAAAATATTTTTCCCCATGTTTTAGTGGTAACACCTGATTTATCTTTATCTGATGAGCGCCATATACCCATTCAAGAGCTCATTAAAACACTCAAAAGTTATCCAGAAGTTAAAAGTGCTCAATCTGATATTGAGTGGGTTGTTAAACTAAGGGCGATTATCATGATCGCAACACGTATTGTATGGGTGTTTGGTAGCTTACTTGGTCTGACCGTATTACTCGTTGTTGGTAACACCATTCGCCTTGATATTGAGAATCGTAAAGAAGAAATTGATGTCACTCGGTTTATTGGTGGAACACGTGCCTATATTCGTCGTCCCTTTATTTTTGGGGGACTGTGGTATGGTCTCTTTGGTGGTATCATCAGTTTAGTAGTCGTACACACCTCACTATTATTTTTAATCCCACCTGTTGATAAACTGGCAAAACTATACAGTAGCCACTTCACATTAAGTGGTCTTGACTTCACAACGACATTTTATATATTAATTATAAGTTGCTCCTTAGGAGTACTCGGCGCTTGGGTTGCTGTCTCTCGACATCTTCGGAAACAAGAAGTTATATTGTAATACAAATAGGGGTGAACAGTTATTTGTATTATGTATTAGTGGTCTTAGCAACAAGTCCACTAATACCGTTTGTATGAAGATTCTTATCTAATCAATCTGGAAGACTCCAATGTCCATTAATAAATTTATTCCCTCTCTTGTCGCGCTCTTAATAATGATAAGTACAATGCAAGTCACATTCGCTGACCAAAAATGGAATGACCTCATTAACAGTATAGAATCTGATAATCCTAATTTTTTCAATGGTCTTATTAAGGGTAAAAAGGATTCAAAAAGAAAAAGCAAAAAGAGTAAAAAAAGTAGGAAAAAAAGAAAAGGTAAAAAAAGGGATAAGAAAATAGAGCTCAGCCCAGAAGAAATAGAAGCACAAAGTAAACTAATACTGGATAAAAAACTTCTTCGGTCAGCTCATACTGATGACTATGAGGGGATAAAGAAGTATATATTAGCAGGTGCAGATCCTAATTATAGTAAAAAGGATGGGATTACAGCACTACATATCGCGGCAGCCCATGGCAATCTAAATATTGTAAAAGTATTAGCAACTCATAAGGGTGATGTGGACTCTAAATCCATTAAAAACTGGACTCCTCTCCATCATGCTGCACGCTTTGGGCATCTTGAGATTGTACGTTACCTAGTAGGTCAAGGTAGTAGCATCTATACCGTTAATTCAGATGGCAAGAATCCCTATATCCTAGCGCGCCAAATAAAGCATGATCATATTATTAAGTACATGGATTTATGGAGAAAATACCACCCTGGAAGATAAGTGATTAAACCGGTGGTTTAATTAATGCTTTTAACCTAACACCCAATAATTGTAAGGTCGCAAGATAAGCAATAGCCACTGCAATAATTAATCCAAAGATCATTGCTACACGCCAAACCACACTTTCAGTTCGCCACCATGAAATATCAGGATTAAGCACCATGAGTAAACTTGCCATAACGATACTGGCTAAAGCAATACGCCCAAAATAAACCAAACGACTACGGTCTAAGGTTAATAAGCCCTGTTTGCTTAACACAACAGCTAAAGTAATTGCATTGGCATAACCTGCTAATGCAACGGCTAAAGCTAAACCTGCATGAGGTCCTGGCAGCCCTGAGTGATACCAAGGATAAACGATAATGACACTTAACAGGATATTCAAAAGGACGGCATAGATACCAATTTTTACGGGTGTTTTAGAGTCTTTTCGAGCATAAAATCCTGGCACCAAGACTTTCACCAAGATAAATGCGGGTAAGCCAAAGGCATAAGTAAATAGGCTCATACTTGCCATATCAATATCATGCCATGCACCTGCTTTATAGATAATAGTTCCTAGAATAGGTTTAGCTAAAATCATTAAACCCAGCATTGCAGGTAATGCAATTAACATCGCTAATTGAATCGCCCAATTTAATTTTTGACGAAATTTTTCTGTATTGGTATTGGCAAAATCAGCCGACAAATTGGGTAAAATAACAACGCCAAGAGCAACACCGATCAAAGCTAAAGGTAGCTCAACCAAACGATCTGAACTATAGAGCCATGTCACAAAACCAAGACCCAACATTGAAGCAATAATAGTATTAATCAATAAGTTAATTTGTGCCACTGAAGAACCTAATAAAGCAGGGATCATTAATTTTAAAACCTGCCCTACTCCTTTATGCTTACGCTTAAAACGGAATTTTGGAATTAACCCCAAACGATATAAAGCAGGCATTTGAAAAGCCAATTGAAGCACACCGCCAAAGAAGACACCCCATGCAACGGCAGTAATGGGTTCCTCAAAATAAGGTGAGAAAATCAACATCGCAACAATCATTGAAATATTGAGTAATACAGGGGTAAAGGCGGGTACTGCAAAACGTCCCCACGTATTTAATATTCCACTTGCTAGGGCTGATAACGAGATAAAGAAAATATAGGGGAAGGTGATTCGTAGTAAAGCGATGGCTAAGTCTGGCTCTGCATCAGGCTTGGTAAAAAATCCTGGAGCAAAAATCATCATAATAATGGGTGCAAAGATTACCCCCAACACACTGATAATAAATAGGATAATACCTAAAGTGGTCGCAACATGACTGATCAGGTCACGTACCACTTGTTGATCTTCTTTTTCTTTATACTCTGTTAGCACGGGTACAAAGGCAAGGGAAAATGCGCCTTCTGCAACAAATCGACGTAATAAATTAGGGATACGGTTGGCTGCAAAAAAAGCATCCGTTGCACCTCCCACAGCAAAGATATGGAAGAACACCATATCTCGAATAAGCCCCAACACACGAGAAATTAGCGTCATTGCACTAATTGCCATACTTGATCGCAGTAAACTACCCATCTATAAAGCCCCAAAAACTTTAGAAAATAATTTAGGACGCAAGATCCCAAGCGCGTAGTCTACCTGAAAGAAAAACTTACTTCTTAAGATACTGATCAGAAACAGGTGCCTCAATATCCTGCATTGTTCCATCAGCAAAGGAAAGACTCACGGTTACCTCTTGCCCTACTTTCAAATCTTCTTTTAAACCAATCAGCATTAGATGATAACCTCCTGGTTTAAGCTCAGTTGCTGAGTTTTTAGGTAAATCAATCACAGCAACCTGTCCCATCTTCATCATGCCATTAACAGTAGTATGTTCATGTAACTCAACTGTCTTACTCACTATACTGCTTGCTCCAACTAGCTGTCGTGGCTCTTCAGAGTTATTATGCAAGGTCATAAACAAAGCCGTTATTTTTTGCCCTGAAGGCATGGCACGAATATAAGCACCATCAACACTAATGGCATGACTACTAGGTGTCGGTGCAACTCGGTCACAACTTGATAAGACTAAACTAGTCAGTGCAATTAAAACTAATAACTTAATATTCAAAATAATACCCTCTTAGATGCTTTGAGCCAGATGATGTCTACTTTTATTGAGAAACGAATAATCTGCTTCATCATGTTTTATTACTGTATAGGCTAAAAACCAACCTACTTTTTTAATGGTCAAATTTTAGCCTACACGCTAGGTACATCATGACTTAAAAGTTTTCAGTACTCGTAAATAATCCCACACGAAGGTCTTTTGCCTTATAAATTTCACGACCATCAACTTCCATTGTCGCATCTGCAATACCCATCACTAAACGACGAGTAATCACTCGTTTTAGATCAATCCGATAAATCACTTTCTTCGCGGTTGGCAACACCTGCCCTGTAAATTTCACTTCACCAGAACCTAAAGCACGACCTTTACCTGGACTACCTAACCAACCTAAATAGAATCCCACCAGCTGCCACATTGCATCCAAGCCCAAACAGCCCGGCATCACAGGATCTGATGGAAAGTGGCATTCAAAAAACCATAAATCAGGGTTGATATCTAGCTCAGCAATAATACTTCCCTTGCCATGCTCGCCATCAGTATCATTAATGTGAGTAATACGATCCATCATGAGCATATTACCTACAGGAAGGCGGGCATTACCTTCACCAAACATTTCACCATGACCACACTGAACTAACTCTTCTTTTGTAAATGAACTTTGCTTCGTCATATCTCGTTCTTCTTCCGTATTATGTTTATTCTGAAAAAATCCTACTTCATACTAAGGTATTGCTCTGAATGATAACAGTATCGCTTGCTTAATAAACAAAGTGTAAGGCAATACCGATAAAAACTGTTAAACCGAGTAGGTGGTTATTTAAGAAGGCCGCAAGACCATTTTCAAATTCGGATTTAGCGAGCAAGGCTTGTTGATACAACATAAAGCTAACAACACCCAATAAACTTAAATAATACAGCCAAGACAATGAACCTAAATAGCCAATAATCATTAATATTACCAAGACTGAAAACTGAAGCAAACCAATAATGAGACGACTCTGATCACCAAATAAAATAGCACTCGATTTTACCCCAATTTTTACATCATCAGGCTTATCTGCTAGGGCATACATCGTATCATAAGCCAGTGTCCACAATACGGTTGCTACAAAAACCAGCCAACCTTGCAAACTAGGTAGCTCATTAGTGACCGCAGAATAAGCCATCGGTATTGCCCACGCAAAGGCCATTCCAAGATGCAGCTGGGGCAAAGAATGAAAACGCTTCATAAAGGGATAGGTCACGGCAAGCACAAGGGCAACAAAAGAAAGCTGTATCGTCAAAGTATTGAGCTGCAATACTAGTATTAACGCAATCACCGCCAGCCCTGCAAAGAGTAATAAAGCTTCTTTCGAGGTCACTTTGCCACTAGCAAGAGGGCGATCTTTTGTTCGCTGTACCTGACCGTCAATGTTACGATCTGCAAAATCATTAATAACACAGCCTGCTGAGCGCATCACGATCACACCCAGTATAAAAATCACTAAAACCTTAAAGTCAGGCGCACCCTCAGCCGCCAGCAACAAAGCCCAAAGTGTTGGCCAAAGCAATAAGTAAATCCCAATAGGACGATCTAAGCGCATCAATTGACTATAATATTTAAGCTTACTTATCATGACCCACTCTCAGGCGCTCTACAATGGTGTCATTAATCAAATGAGAGTCAATAATTTCATCAATATCCTCTTGATCCACCCATGTATACCAAGTCTCTTCAGGGTAAATCACCATGACAGGACCAAGGTCACAGCGGTTCAAACAACCCGCTGTGTTAATTCGCACTTTGCCAGAGCGAACTAAGCCTTCCGTTTTACAACGTTTTTTGACATAGTCTCGCATCGATTTTGTTTTATACTGACCGCAACAGGCCGACCCATCGTCACGAAGGTTGGTACAGAAAAATACATGATATTTATAGTAGGACATTGCTAAATTATGACTGACCCGATCACAATTGACAACATTTCTAAGTTTTTTGAATTAAGCCAGTACCAATATCGTATCTTTGATATGAGTCGCACGGTTAACCTTATGCCAAATGATACATTTAAAGCCATTGAAACACAGCAAGCCCTCTACCCAACTCCATTTCAGCAACATGCTTGGCTGGGTATACTCTTTTGGCATGAAGAAAGTGCTAATGAACCTGCTATTTGGTTTTTAAAATTCCCCATTGATGAACTGAGCTTTTTAAAAGTAGAGGCTCGTGATGCTTTTATTCAAGAAATGCTGGAACAAGTTGGTGAAAAAATCAAAAATCCTGATGGTAATAAAGAGAGCAAACAACATGAAAGCAGCTTTGCCTTTAAACCACCACAAGATAAAATGGCTATTTTCAATGCGATGGCAAGTCGTGAACTGAATTCAAAACCTTCACAGTATTATGCCAATGCACAACAGTATTTATCAGGTGAGCTAGGTTATGCACAATGGTCATCCCTAGGTTTTCAGGGGCTTGCTGATATTGTGGCAAATCTCTCTATTGATAACAATATGAGCCGTACTGCTCAGGCTATTGAACAGATACCTGACCAACCTCTCGCCATGCTGGCACAGTTGTTAGAGCACAATAGCCCTGATGCCAATCTAAGCAATGCACTCTTTGATCGACTGCAAATGACAATCAATGCTGAAGCACCCAATATTGCACTCGCCTCAGCCTTGTCTCGTGCTTTATCATCCAGCACCTTGAGTACACAAACGATTGATTACCTATTGGATAGCTCAGTTAAAAATGATATTGAAATATTATCAGTCATTGCTAGCCGTGCTTGGTTAACCTTAACTAAGCCACAACGACTCAAGAATTATCTACAAGCATTAGCAACTCAGCCTCAAAATGTCTTTGATGTTTTACTGATGGAGTTGCTGCCAATACCAGATATGCGTGACCCTATTCTCAATGGTTTAAAAGACCCCAAACGTGACCAAAATTTAAGCCAACGCATTGCGGGTTTCATGCAACGGTTTCAAGCATAGTGTCAAGGTTCTAGCCTAACAGTTCATCTAAATACCCTACAAGATGAGCTGATTAATTAACCAACAAAATATCTAATTTCGCTAGCTTTCTCGCCAAATAACTCTCAATTCTGATATAGTCACTAATGAGTCAGCGGTTTATTTTGCCAAAAAATAATTGACTGACCCTAATGATAATCACCAACTCCCGTTTAGAAACTATAAACAATACTCATTATGATGGGAAACCTTGCTTATCAAGACACTTAACACTGGCTGATGTATTAGCACTCGCTACTCAAGACAAAAACTATAACGAAAAAGAATTTAATTATGATAACTAAAGCAATTCGACTAATAACTCTTAGTCTTTTTTATTTTATTGCAACCAATGTTTACGCCAAAAAAGAGCTGTCCGCAATAGACCTGAAGGAATCTATTGTAAAAATTTATACCGTTTCCAATCGTCCTAATTATCAAGAGCCTTGGAACAATTCAACCCGCCAAACCAGTGGATCTGGTAGTATTTTAACGGGGGGACGTATACTGACCAATGCTCATGTTATTGCCAATGGCACATTTATAGAAGTAAAACGCTATGGACAAACTAAGCGTTATACTGCAACGGTTGAAAGTGTTTCACATGATGCTGATTTAGCCATTTTAAAGGTCATGGATAAGAAATTTTTCAAAGACTCTACACCACTCAAATTAGGCAACTTACCCACAACACAACAAGAAGTTGTTGTTTATGGCTTTCCTACAGGTGGTGATACATTAAGTGTGACTAAAGGTGTTGTATCACGTATTGAGCATCAACGTTATGCTCATAGTAGTGAGTATATGTTATCGGTTCAAATCGATGCTGCGATTAATCCCGGTAATAGTGGTGGTCCCGTAATCCATGATGGAAAAATTGCGGGTATTGTTATGCAAGGTCTACGAGGATCTGACAATATTGGTTATATGGTACCCACTCCAATGATTAAGCATTTCTTTACGGACATCAAAGACGGTAAATACAATGGCTTCCCTGACCTTGGTATTATTGTTCAAGCGATGGAGAATAGTGCTTCTCGTAAGAAATTCAAATTAGATGAAAAAATCACAGGAATCCTTGCCTATAAAATATTGCACAACTCACCTGTAATAGGTCATGTTAAAGAAGGGGATATTATTACGGCAATTGATGGTCATACTATTGCTAATGATGGCACTGTAGAGTTCCGCCCAAAAGAGTACACCTCATATGGCTACTATATCGATCAGCATCAAATCGGTGAAAAACTGAAACTTGACCTTATTCGTGACAGCAAAAAAGTGTCTGTGGAAGTAACACTCAGCACAACGAGTAAAGATTTCCGTCTAGTACAACGTGAACGCTATGATAAATTTCCACGTTACTTTATCTTTGGTGGCTTTGTTTTCACGCCAGTCACTAAAGATTATATTTATGGTTCAGGGCTTTCTCTCTTCGGCTCCAGTAGTTCACTCAGTAACTTGCTTAAACAATGGCCTGATGAGAACCGCAGTGAAGCCGTTATTATCTCACAGGTATTAGCCTCTGATGCTAATAAGGGACATCATAATCTCTACGATTGGTTAATCAAGGAAGTCAATGGAAAATCATTTAAAAACTTTGATGAATTTTATAAAATCATGGCAGAAATTCAAGATGATTTTATTACTTTAGTGGATGATGATGGCTATCGTGTTGTGATTGATCGAGTCGCATCACAAAAAGAAAATAAGAAGATTCTTGAGCGTTATCATATTGATTCTTCACGATCTAAAGACTTAGAACCAAAGAAAAAGAAAAGCACCATTGTTACAGCACCTAAAGTTAAAGTGCCTGGCGCTTAATCATTTAAAGGTCTCTGTAGGTTGAGCTTCAGTCTGCCATTTGACAGACTGAAGCCTTACATCGACAGTAAACTTGATCTATTTTAACAAACCTTGGCTCGCTAAATAGTCCTCGTATCCACCTTGATAGTGAACAAAGCCACCCTCTTTAAGCTCAATAATCTGTGTTGCCAGTGATGATACAAACTCACGGTCATGACTCACAAAAAACAAAGTACCTTCGTAATTATCCAAAGCCAAGTTTAATGATTCAATGGACTCCATATCCAAGTGGTTCGTTGGCTCATCCATTAACATGACATTCGGCTTGACCAGCATTAATTTGCCAAATAACATTCTGCCCTGCTCTCCACCTGAAATAACCTTAACTGATTTTTCACTATCGGGCTTAGAGAATAACAAGCGACCTAAAGTACCACGAATTTCCTGTTCATCATCACTCTCGCCACGCCACTGATCCATCCAATCAAAAAGATTCTCACCCGCTTCGAAGTCTTTTGTATGATCTTGCCCAAAGTAGCCAATATCGGCATTTTCAGACCACTTAATTGCACCAGAATCTGGCTCAATTTGCTGTGCCAAACAACGTAGCAAGGTTGTTTTACCACTGCCATTAGGACCGATAATAGCAACCCGCTGACCCACTTCAATCGTCAAATCAAGATTATCAAACAAGGGCTTATCAAAAGCTTTTGCTAGTTCTTTCACTTGAACTGGATGACGAATCAATGCCTTATTTTGCTCAAAACGAATATAAGGATTCACTCGGCTTGAAGGCTTGATTTTATCAATTTTAATCTTATCTAACTGACGCGCTCTTGAGGTTGCCTGTTTCGCTTTTGATGCATTAGCAGAGAATCGACTCACAAAAGCTTGTAACTCTGCTATTTTTGCTTTCTTCTTAGCATTTTCTGATTGTAACTGCTCTCGTGATTGTGTTGCCGCCGTCATATATTCATCATAGTTACCAGGGAACATGCGTATCTCACCATAATCCAAATCTGCCATATGGTCACAAACTGAATTCAAGAAATGACGATCATGAGAGATAATGACCATGGTACTTTTTCGATCACTGATCAGCTTTTCTAACCAGCGAATCGTGTTAATATCCAAGTTATTGGTTGGTTCATCAAGTAATAAAATATCAGGATCAGCAAAAAGAACCTGTGCCAATAAGACACGTAACTTCCAGCCTGGAGCAACTTTACTCATTAAACCAAAGTGTTGATCTTCGGATATTTCCAATCCTAACAGTAATTCACCTGCACGAGACTCAGCCGTATAACCATCCATTTCACCAAAGGTAATTTCTAGATCAGCAACTTTAATACCGTCTTCTTCGCTCATTTCAGGCAGACCATAAATACGATCACGCTCTTCTTTTATTGCCCATAGCTCTTTGTCACCCATAATGACAGTATCGATAACGCTATACTCTTCAAAAGCAAATTGATCCTGTTTCAATGTAGCCACACGAATATCTTGACCAACTGAGACGTTACCACCTGTTGGTGTGAGCTCCCCGCTCAGTATTTTCATAAAAGTTGACTTGCCACTACCATTGGCACCAATCAAACCATAACGATTGCCATTACCAAATTTTATGGAAACATTTTCAAAAAGGGGTTTATCACCAAATTGCATGGTGATACTAGATGCTGAAATCAAAATTAAATACCACGATAAAAAGATTATTACACACAGGAGGGTTAACTCATGCAAAGATTGTTATTATAAAAAGATATGCTGTCATAGCAAGCCTTATCTAAGAAAACTGTGTTTCTGGATTAAACAAAGGCTCATTATCTTATCAATAGAGACAACATCAAACAGCATAGGGTTATTATACTAAAGCTGATCTTATGCATTGCACCATTATTATAGCATCCATCAATCGACCCTTTAGCATGAGTGTACTGGATCTATAAAATCATAATGACGGGTAGCATAAGCTGCCTTTCATTTCTCATCGGTCATCATTTTATCATAGGGGTACTTTTTGATGCTAACAGGGTGTATTCTTACCCCCCGTTAATGAAGAATTTTATATCGTATTTTGTGGAGCAAGAATGAAGACAATGGATAACCTTGATGGTCATATTTGGTTTGATGGCGAAATGGTGCCATGGCGTGAGGCTAAAGTTCACGTATTGACCCATACATTACATTATGGCATGGGTGTTTTTGAAGGTGTCAGAGCCTATAAAACAAATCAAGGACCCGCTATTTTCCGTTTAGAAGATCATACTAATCGTTTATTTGATTCTGCTAAAATTATGAATATGGAAATTCCTTTCACTAAGGATACGATTAATCAAGCACAACGAGATTCGGTTATCATTAATAATCTAGATTCTGCCTACCTACGACCTATGTGTTTTTATGGCTCTGAAGGTATGGGTTTACGTGCTGATGGCTTAAAAGTACACTGTATTATTGCGGCTTGGCAATGGGGCGCTTATCTTGGTGAAAACAGTATGACCAAGGGTATACGCATTAAAACTTCTTCTTATACGCGTCACCATGTCAATATTAGTATGTGTAAAGCAAAGGCTAATGGGCACTACATTAATTCAATGCTAGCATTGCAAGAAGCAATGGCCGATGGCTATGATGAAGCTTTATTACTTGATGTTGATGGTTTTGTAGCAGAAGGCAGTGGTGAAAACTTCTTTATCATTAAAGATGGTATCATTTATACACCCGACTTAACTTCTGCCCTCAATGGTATTACCCGCAATACCGTCATGCGTATTGCTAATGACTTAGGTTATGAAGTGGTGGAAAAGCGGATTACTCGTGATGAAGTTTATATTGCTGACGAGGCTTTCTTTAGTGGTACAGCTGCTGAGGTGACTCCTATTCGTGAGCTAGATAACCGCCAGATTGGTAATGGTGGACGCGGACCCATTAGTGAGAAGATTCAAACTATATTTTTTGATGCAGTGCATGGACGTGATTTACGTTACTCGGAGTGGCTAACGTCAGTTAAACAATAATCAATGTGAGGGAAACACAATGAAAGCAAGTTCAAAAGACATCTATCAACGGGGTTCTGACCGATTAAATACTTATAAGGAAGTGATTGTCAGAACAAAAGATCTACCCTTGCGCTGTCCAATGAGTGATGATGCGGTGTGGTGTTCACATCCTCGTGTATCATTAGCGATTGAGTCGATGGAACATCAGGAAATTTCTTGCCCTTATTGTGGCACTAAGTATCGCCTTGAAGACTAAGAATTAGAAGCTTCTAAGCCCAGATCAGATTATTGTACCTCAAAAGGGGCTAACTACAGGCGTGTAGCATACTATACGCCTTTTGATCTCATTGGGGTTGGCACTCAAAATTTAGAGCTAGTTTGGGCTGTTATTTAATTTTCAACCTAAGATCGATTTCTAAAATGACTGATAAACTCGTTTAATTTGTGTGAGCTATAAAACTCTTCACTGTAAAAATAATAAAACCGAGGATTTTAAATTGAAGTTTTGGCATCCACGTTATTGGTTAATTTGGCTAGGAATCAGTGTGCTTTGGCTTGTTATTAAATTACCTTTAAGGGTACAGGCTTCTATTGCAAAACGCCTAGGAGGCTTACTCTTTAGACTCCTTTCTAAGCGTCGCCAAGTTTCCTGTATCAATCTAAAACTTGCTTTCCCTGAACTGGATCAAGCAACAATTAACCATCTTAATCGACAGCATTTTAATAGTCTGATTATGGGTTTTTTTGAAGCGGCTATGAGTTGGTGGGCAAGCGATTCTCGTCTTAGCCAGCTCTATACTTTTGAAGGTGAGCAATACCTTATTGATGCACTCTCTCAAAATAGAGGAATTATCCTATTAAGTGCACATTTCACCAGCCTTGAACTCGGGGGGCGTTTGCTGAATGACCACCTTGAGAAAGTACCACTTCACTTTGTTTATCGCCCTCACCAGAACGACCTATTAGAAGCGATTGTGGCAAATAATCGTACCAAACGTTATGGCAAAGTCATTCCTAAAAGAGATATTCGCAATATGGTGCGGACTCTCAAGCAAAAGCATCCACTATGGTATGCACAAGATCAAAGCTACCAAGGTAAATCCAGTGTTGAAGTCAGTTTTTTTGATGTACAAACAGATACTAACTCAGCAACTTCATGGCTAGCTAAAATATCAGGTGCATTAGTCGTACCGTTTTATACTATTCGCAATAAAGATAACACAGGTTTTATTTTACGCGCCCTCCCCCCCTTAGAAAACTTTCCTTGTGGGGATGATATTGCTGATACTCAACGTATTAATGACCTTATTGAAACACAGGTACGAGAGTTTCCTGAGCAATATTTATGGACACATAAGCGCTTCAAAACCGCGACCTCTGATTATTACTCTAAACAACATGCTGAGGATATATACTGTCCATGATTATTCAGCGTTATATTGCTAAAGAAATACTATGGTCATTTATTGCCACCATGCTAGTGCTCCTCTTAATCATTGTTGGCAATACCTTTGTACGCTTACTCGCAAAAGTTAGTACTGGAGAGTTGCCTCTTGATATATTAAGTCAATTAGTACTACTCAGCTCAGTCAATGGGGCTTTACAACTGGTTCCTATCGCTTTATTAATTGGCATGATGCTCGCCTTCGGTCGCCTCTATCAAGATCATGAAATGGAAGCGATGAGTGCTTCTGGAGCGGGGCCCAAAGTTTTCTATAAAGGTATTGCACACCTACTCATTCCTCTCACTATCACCATGGCTGGTTTGGTACTATTTGTTGTTCCGTGGGTTGAGGGTATTAGCAATGAAGTACGGATTGAGGTAAAACAACGCCCTGAAGCCTCTGGTATTCCTATTGGTGAATTCCTTCAGCTAGGGCAAGGTAGCCAATCCACGACGCTATTTGTTGAAGCCTTAGAAAAAGAGCAAGTCATGATGGAGCGCTTCTTTATGCACTCTGAGTCCAAAGGTCAGCAACACTTCCTCGTCGCAGGTCAAGCCATTTTATTTGTTGATAAGTTTAGTGGCGAACGGATGCTACAAATCAATGATGGTAGTCGCTATAGTCGAGATCTAAAAACAGGTGCTTTTAGTGTTTTTAGATTTGAAGAGCATGGTTTTCGTATCCCTCCATTAGATATTCTTTCATCAGTAGACCTTGATGCTGTTTCAACGATGGATCTATTGAAAATTAATAATAGAAAATCAATGGCTGAGTTTCACTGGCGAATTGCCGTCGTCCTCGCGACTCCTGTTATGGCATTTATTGCTTTTCCATTAAGTTTTTCCAGACCCCGCCAAGGCAAGTTTGGTCGTCTAGCTTTAGGTATTTTAGTCTTTGCGATTTATTTTAATTTATTAATTACTGCGGTTTCCTTTATTGAAAAAGGCAGTATGCCTGTAGCCTTTGGTTTATGGTGGGTGCATCTAATTTTCATTGGTATTGGTGCGTTTTTACTAAAACACTACTATGGCTCACGCAAGGTTAAACAATGAGCATACTGGCACGCTACTTGTGGAAAAATGCCCTCAGCGGTGTTATTTTGGCATGGCTAGCACTGGTCTTTCTGGATACTTTTTTTGCTCTAATCGCTGAACTAGATAGCACTGATGGTAAAAATTATGGCACTCCTGAAGCCATTCTCTATATTATTTACAGCCTGCCACAACGCTTTTATGAGTACTTTCCTACTTCAGTCTTAGTGGGCACATTATTAGGTTTAGGACGTTTATCAGCAAACGCTGAATTTACTGCGATGCGTGCAGCAGGTATATCGATTGTGAGCATTGCGTTCTCTGTATTGCAACTAGGCGTTTTTCTTGCTTTTATTAGCTTTGCACTGGGGGAGTGGGTTGTTCCTGAAACAGATCGCTACGCCAATAATTTTAAAGCCAGTCAAAAACATGGTAATTTAAAAATTAGTTTGGCTCATGGGCTCTGGGTAAAAGAAAAACAGAAAATCATTAGAATACAACATGTTGATACTCCCTACAAACTCCGTGATATTCAAATTTTTCATCTCAAAGAAAACCATAAAACCATTGCTAACCTATCTGTGATTAAAAGTGCTGAGTATATTGATAAACAATGGCGCTTACAGGGTATCACTCGTTATGAATTTAAGTTCAACCAAGTGAATAAGAACTTTGTAAAACGTGCTTATACCCAGATTCTCGTCAAACCAGAAGTCCTTAAGGTCACGATAGCAAAAGCACAATATTTACCCTCGACGAAGTTAAAGAAAATCATTGAACATCAACAGAGTAATAATTTAAATGCTGATAAATATGAGCTTGCTTATTGGAAACATTTCTCCACACCTTTAGCCGCTTTAGTCATGTTACTACTGGCAATGCCCTTCCTCTTTAGCGCACAACGAAGTACTAATATTGGTCAGCGCCTATTTATTGGTATTATTGTTGGTATCATCTTTCATCTACTCAATAGCGTGATTAATGAGATGGGTGTCGTTTATCATCTCCCTGCGGTTGTAAGTGCCTTTTTGCCTGTCACCTTCTTCTTACTTATTAGTTTGATATCGTTATATCGTGTAAAGTAAGGGACATCGATATAGACTATACTATCATTGTATCAACAATGAATATTTTCCTATGCACTTTCTTATCCGTAGCTTACTTTCTGGCTTATCATTAACGGCATTATTTTTTAGTATTACCCAGCTTGCTGATTATTGGGACTATGAAGATGCACCTGCGGATATCCATCAGCTGATGACGGCGAAGATTGATGCTAAGGATTTAGAGCGAGCCTTAAATAAGAGCCTAAGCGAGGAACGCATTGATGATGCTAGCATGTATCTACACATTGCCAAGAAACACCAATACTCACTAAACTATGTTGCTTACCAAAAAGCTATCGACCAACAAAGTACTTCATTTGCTCGTGTTAAACGCAATAGTAAACAGTTTACTCAGGGTTTTATACAAGGTAAAAGTACAACTAGCGCAGGAATTGCGGGTGCGATTACTGCTGATTTAACCGTTATTGGTGATGTGCGTGATTTGAATGAACAATATCAACGCCAACAAAAAAATCAACCCGTTGATGAGCTCATCGTTTCCCTTGCTGGTGCAGGAATTGGGCTCACCGTATTAACATATAGTAGTGCAGGAACGACTAGCATGGTCAAAGCGGGGACTTCTATTATTAAACTCGCTGCTAAAACCAAGCATTTAACCCGATCATTTTCACGTGAAATACTACAGCAATCAAAACGAGTCTTTAACTGGAAGTTATTCAAACAAAGCCTTCATCGTGGCAGTAGCATTAATGATGTACAATATGCCGCTAAAAAAGCCTTTAGCCCCAAGGCGCTTAAACCATTACAACAGTCAGCTGAGCAACTTTATACTATAAAAAAATCGACTAATATTGCTGATACTTTACATTTATTACGTTATGTTGAAAATGGTGGTGACCTACGTCGATTACAAAAATTTACTTCTAAACAGGGTAAGTTGTCCAAAGGCTATCTTCGTTTATTGGGTAAAGGGATACTTCGTGGAGCACGGGTGATAAGAAAAACGGTTGGTTTTTTATTCAGTGTATTGTCCACCTTAATGAGCTTCTTTTTAAGTGTTATTTTTATGTTTTCTTATAAGAAAAAGAAAGTAATGACCTAATATAAAAATATTATTTCCTCCTTATAATAATATACCAAACCGATAACCCCAATAAGATTACGGCTGAAATCTGCGCAATGACACTAGGGCTTTCTTCATGATGATTAAGGATTTGTGTAATAAAACGACTTTCTGCAAAGAAATAATCGAAGGTATAAGCAAAAATCACACTACCGGCTAACACACTGAATAAATAAATCAGCAATGAGGCTTTACCCAATACTTTGAATACGACACTCATTGTAATCGCATTCGTTGCAGGCCCTGCTGTTAAGAAAATAAAAGCAGCTCCAGGTGAAAATCCAGCACTGAGTAGTGATAAACCAAGAGGAATTGAAGCCGTTGCACAAACATACAAGGGCATCGAGACTGCCAGAATAATAATGTAATTTAGCCATGGGTTTGAAGAAAGGTACTGTGCTAAATTATCAGGCATCATAGTCATTATCAACGCTCCGAGTACAATACCTAGCATTAAAGGCTTAGCAATATCCTTGTAAATTTGATCAAAGGCATGATGGAATATTTGTCGTATCATATGACTTTTTGATACTTTTTCTGTTTGACATGATGCAGCCTGATGCTGACTGTGACAACAGCTCTGTGGTATGTCTTCAAGCTTTGTATCAGTATCGTCTTCTTTCACCCACAGTAAACTTAAAAAACCAGCCAATAAGGCAATGACTAAGGATGAGAGCACTCGATAAAGAGTAAAGAGCCAACCAAAAACTCCATAAGTTGCCAAAATTGAATCAACCCCTGTGATTGGTGTGGCAATTAAGAAGGTTTGTACTGCACTTTTTGATGCTCCTGCTTTACGTAAAGCACTAACAAAGGGAATCACGCTACAGGAACACAGAGGAAGAGGAATGCCGAGTAATGCGGCTTTGATATTTGTAATAAAACCTTTTTTTCCTAGATGTTTTTTAATAAAAGAAGTAGGAATCAATTGTTTAAATACACCAGCAACCAAGACTCCAATCAAAATATAGGGTGCAATAGAGTTGAGCAATAACCAAAAGTTATGAATCAATAACCCTGTGAGTTCCTGCATATTCCACCTCATAGTAAATAGAACTAAGGATAGTAGAGCTTAGCATTAAGCGCTAAAATAGCAGACTAACCTTATTTCTATGGGGCATCTCTTCAAGTGACAAAAAATATTATTTATGCATTAGATTTCGATGGTGTGATCTGCCATAGCGCGATAGAAACAGCAATCACAGGCTGGAAAGCAGCACAAGACTTATGGCCTGACAAGAAAAATCAAGATATTACTCAGCAGGATATTGATAATTTTTGTTACCTACGACCATTAATTGAAACAGGCTATGAGGCTATTTTAATTATGTATTATCTACAAAAAGGTGGCTTAGTTGACAATATGTTTGCATCTTATCAAGAGATTATTGATGAAACTATAATCGCTCACAATCTCAATACTGATGATTTGAAAATACTCTTTGGTCAAACTCGTGATCAGTGGATTAATGAAAATAAAATAGACTGGTTAAGTAACAATAGTTTATTTGCAGGTATTACTGAGAAGCTCAAAGCCCTGCATATTGATCATTGGCATATCATCACAACAAAACAAGAACACTTTGTACACTATATTCTTCAAGGTCATGATATTTATTTATCAGATGATCATGTTTATGGACTGGATTGTAAGATGTCAAAACAAGAAGTCTTAATAGAATTACTAGAGCAATATCCAGAGAAAGAAATTATTTTTATTGAAGACCGATTAGCAACTTTAATAGGGATTCTGAACAACCCAAAGCTTAACACAATAAGGTTACAACTTGTTGATTGGGGGTATAATTCTACTTCTGATCGGGAGGTTGCTAAAAAATTAGGGATTACCGTAATCACTCAATCTGAGTTTTTAAATAGCCATAAAAATCTTCAGCATTAAGGTTATAACACCCTAATTGCAGGCAAGAAAAATTCACTAATCACAATCGGCTTAACCGTGCCATAAAATAGCGAACGCCGCCCATAAATTTGGGTTGGTATGACCTTTAGATTTTGCACCGCAGAATGAAACAATGAATGTTTTTCTGTTAAGACCGTCCACTCTAAAGGACTTCGCTCCAACTGAGGGTCAGAAAATATTTTCTCCCCTAGTGGTTGTTCACCCAAGTTATTCAGATTATCAAAACGATCAACAATTGACACCAATGGAATCAAGCTATTAGCATAAATAACAGGTTGACCTTGACAATAAAGCTGTACTTCACGTTCAATAATAGAACAATCATCAACTAAACCTAGCAAAGCTTCTTCATCAACGGTGGATTGTCGTTGCTTTTGAGCTAGCAAGCACACAGAAAAATTATCACTATAAGATTTTAGTTTAGCAGTTAACGAACCTGTATCAATTAACCAGCTCTGTAATTCTAGTGGTATTTGCTTCATGCTAGATGCATCAAGCATTTGCCAATTAATGTTTAACATGATCAGCTATGTCATCAGTATCATCAGAAGAACTAAAATCCAACTCAGGGTAAAGTTGATCAATATTTTGTATCTCCGCCAAAGGTGGCATTTCATCTAAGCTCTTGAGTTTAAAATAATCTAGTAGCTCACGAGTCGTACCAAACATTGCGGGTCTTCCAGGAACTTCTTTATGCCCCACAACACGTATCCACTCTCGCTCCCTTAGTGCTTTTATAATATTCGAACTGACGGCAACGCCTCGCACTTCTTCTATTTCAGAGCGGGTAATGGGCTGGCGATAAATAATTAATGCTAATGTTTCTAAAAAAACGCGTGAATACCGCTGAGGCTTTTCTTGCCAATGCTTTGTCACCCATTGCTTATAAGCTTCTTTGCTTTGATAGCGATAACCACTAGCAGATTCAATCAACTCAAATCCTCGGCGATCATTGGACTCCTGCAAAACAGAGAGTGCTTCCTTAATATCCTGTCGAGCAATATATTCATCAGCATCAAAGTAAGTTGATATTTTTTCTATTGTCAATGGTACTTCTGCGGTCAATAAAATGGCATCAATAATTGCTTGAAGTTTTTCTTGTACTATCATTCGGTACTCTGTGAAGCAGATTGTAGGTAAATAGGAGCAAAAGCTTCAGATTGTACAATATCGACTAAGTGTTCTTTTAGTAACTCTAACACAGCCACAAACGTTACTACGACACCCGCTTTACCCTCACTCGTATCAAAAAGCTGAGTAAACTCCATGATATGACTCGCTTGCAGGCTTGCTAAAATATGGCTCATTCGCTCTCGCACTGATAATGCTTCACGTTGAATTTCATGACTCACATTCATATCAGCACGGTTTAAAATGTTTTTAAATGCTAATAAAATTTCTTCCAATTCAATATCAGGCAGTGCTTTTTCTTCTTGCTGATAGATTGGTTCAATATCACTCGACCAAAAGTCCCGCCCTTCTCGACCTAATTCATCAATATCATATGAAACTTGCTTAAATTGTTCATAGGCTTGCAAGCGTTTAACTAATTCAGCACGTGGATCATCCTCATCATCAATATTCTCATGACGTGGCAATAGCATGCGTGACTTTATCTCTGCTAATAAGGCGGCCATAACAAGATATTCTGCGGCAAGATCTAGCTTAATAGTACGCATCATTTCAACATAGCCCATATATTGCTCAGTAATCTCTGCAATAGGAATATTAAGAATATCAAGGTTTTGTTTTTTAATCAGATAAAGCAATAGATCCAATGGCCCTTCAAAGGTATCAAGAAATACCTCTAGTGCCTGTGGAGGAATATATAAATCCTCTGGGGGCACAAGCAAGGGATTACCATCAACAATAGCAAAGGGAGTTTTCTCATTTTTACTAATAAGTGGTTGATCAGCGCTATCTGTCATTGATAAAGCTGCATTGCTTTTCTCACATCATCCATTGTTTCATTAGCAACTTCTGTCGCTGCCGCACTGCCTTCATTGATAATGGTACGCAAATAAGTGCGATCATTTTCATAACGTTTGGCTCGTACACGAATAGGCTCTAGCTCAGCCTGTACAGCATCAATAAGGGGTTGCTTGCAATCAACACAGCCCATTCCTGCACTACGACAGCCTTCTTGCACCCATTCATGGGTTTTATCATCGGTATACACTTGATGAAGCTGCCATACAGGGCATTTTTCTGGATCACCTGGATCCGTTAAGCGAATTCTTGCTGGATCAGTAGGCATCGTTTTAATCTTTTTCGTTAGAGCATCAGGCTCTTCACGTAAACCAATCGTATTACCATAAGATTTAGACATTTTTTGCCCATCAAGACCAGGCATTTTAGCCGCCTTAGTCAGCTTAGCTTGTGGCTCAGGAAGAATCATTTTGCTTACACCTTCCAAGTAACCCAACAGGCGCTCTTTATCTGCAATAGAAATATTTTGTTGTGAATCAATCAAAGCTTGTGCTTTTAATAAAGCCTCACCATCGCCCTGCTCTTGAAAAGCTTTACGCTGACTACGATATAATTTGGCACTTTTCTTACCCATCTTAGGAATAGCCTGCTCACAACTCTCTGCAAAACCAGCCTCTTGACCATAAAAGTGATTAAAACGTCGTGCAATCTCACGCGTCATTTCAACATGTACTACCTGATCTTCACCCACGGGAACTAAACCTGCACGGTATAATAAAATATCCGCAGACTGTAATAATGGATAGCCCAAAAAACCATAAGTCGTCAGATCACGCCCTGTTAATTTTTTCTTCTGATCTTTATAAGTCGGTATACGCTCTAACCAGCTCAAGGGTGTCATCATTGACAATAGCAAATGTAATTCAGCATGCTGTGGCACATGAGATTGAATAAACAACGTGGAATTTGAAGGGCTAACGCCTGCTGCAAGCCAGTCAATAAGCAATTGCTCAGAACTTTCTGCAATACCTTGTGGTGTCTCATAGTGAGTTGTTAAGGCGTGCCAATCTGCCGCAAAGAAAAAGCATTCATAATCATGCTGCATCTCTACCCAGTTCTTTAAAACCCCATGATAATGCCCTAAATGCAACATCCCCGTAGGGCGCATTCCAGAGACAACGCGCGAATTAGTTTGTGAACTCACTGAATATCCTCAATTGATATGAATTGGTTGAGGCTAGTTTAACCAGTCCCTCCTTAGAGTGCAATCAGAGCGATTCAATCTAAGCTAATTCTTCAATTTGGGGCTATTTTAAACTGATAGTAGGTAAAATACTTCATTAAACCAATCAATAAGCTATCAGTTTGTTTTCAATAAACGTTTAGGTTTCATCCACCCTGCTTCTATACCAATCCCCATACCAATAAATTGATCATGATGATTATACAGGCGAACTATCTGCTCTTCTTCGATTTCAATTTCAACTTTCTGCCCAAAGCCCGTTGCGGTGCTTTGTGATTGATTAAGGTGACGCTTAGGAAAATGGCTTAGCCCTTGATCCATTGGTGTTAATTTTGCATCCAGCTCTTCATGACTCAAGTTTTGTAAAGCATCCAGCTCTTCCATTGCATAAGTTTCAAAGGGTGAAACATGTAAGCGATGTAGCCTAGATACATGTGCACCACAACCTAGTTCTGCACCAATATCTTCAACAAGCGTGCGGATATAAGTCCCTTTTGAACAATGAACTTCTAATTGAATCTCATTCAGTTGATGACTTAACAAGGTCAGTTGATGAATCGTTACTTCACGACGCTTATATTCGATATCCACTTTAATACCTTTGCGTGCTAGTTCGTAAAGTGGTTTACCTTGGTGCTTTAATGCAGAATACATTGGTGGAAGCTGTTCTATTGTCCCACGGTATTTTTCTAGTATTTGCTCAATATCCTCGGTACTGTATTCCTGAGGCTTTATTTCATCCAGCAATTCACCTTCAGAGTCACCCGTAGTCGTGGTAACACCTAAGCTAGCGGTTGTTCGATAGGTTTTATCAGAATTAAGTAGGAAAGAGGATATTTTAGTGGCTTCACCAAAACAGATCGGAAGCATCCCTGTTGCTAGAGGATCTAAGCTGCCAGTATGTCCCGCTTTTTGAGCACCATAATAGCGTTTAGCTCGTTGTAATATATGATTTGAGCTAGCACCTGTTGGCTTATTGAGAAGTAAGATACCGTTAACTTCACGGCCTTTATTGCGTCGTGCCATTTAATAAGACTCAGTTTTTATAACTGTCGATCTAGATCAATATCATCAGTCTGATTGTCTTTATCACTAGCCACAGCATCATTAATCAAAGCACTCAAGCTATTGGCTTTAAGCTCAGTATCATCATAGATAAAGGTTAGCTGTGGTGTAGCACGTAAGCTTAGATTACGTGCTAGTTCTCGGCGTAAAAACCCTGCAGCACGGTTTAAGCCTTCTTCTGACTCCTTCGCTTGCTTTTCATCAAACGAGTCAAAGTACACCTTCGCAATTTTTAAATCACGACTAACATCAACTGATTGAATCGACAACATACCAACACGAGGGTCTTTTATCTTGTCACGAATTATCTGAGCAAGTTCACGTAGGATTTGCTCAGCAATTCGCTCAGTTCTTGAATAATCTGCCATATTCTTAAAGCCTACGCTCTACTTCTGTACGTCTAAAGCATTCGATTTGGTCACCTGCTTTTACATCATTGTAGTCTTTAATCGCGATGCCACACTCTGTACCCATACGCACTTCTTTTACATCATCTTTATGACGACGTAGTGATTCAAGATCACCTTCAAAGATAACCACATTATCACGCAATACGCGAATGGGTAGACCTTTAGAGACATGCCCTTCGATAACTAAACAACCTGCAACTGCACCCAATGCATTTGAGTGGAATACATCTTTAACTTCCGCAAGACCAACAAACTCTTCACGTAGCTCTGGAGGTAACATACCACTTAATGCTTCAGTAATATCATCAACAACTTCATAAATAATACTGTAGTAACGAATTTCAATATTGCTTTCAGAAGCTGTACGGCGGGCTGAAGCATCTGCACGTACATTGAAAGCAATGATCACTGCACCCGATGCCTGAGCAAGACTCACATCACTTTCATTAATACCACCTACCGCAGAAGAAACAATATTAACTCGAACTTCATCAGTTGATAATTGATTTAAAGTATTTCTCAGTGCTTCAACACTACCGTGTACATCCGCTTTAATAATAACATTCAACGGTTCTGCAACAGCATCTCCACTAAGGTTAGCAAATAATAATTCAAGTTTTGCCGCTTGTTGCTTGTTTAATCGTGTATCACGTTCTTTATGACGACGATTGCTAGCAATCTCACGCGCTTTACGCTCTGTGTCGACAACAATCATCTCAATACCTGATGCTGGTGCACCCGATAAACCAAGAATTGAAACAGGCATAGAAGGGCCCACTTCTTTTATTGGTTTTCCTAAGTCATCAATCATCGCTCTAATACGACCATATTCTTGACCACAAAGGACGATATCACCTTTACGCAAAGTACCACGCTGAACTAAGACAGTAGCGACTGCACCACGACCTTTCTCAACACTGGCTTCAACCACTAAGCCACTGGCTGGGCCATCAATCGGTGCAACGAGCTCTTGCATTTCTGCAACTAAGTTAATCGATTCTAAAAGTTTTTCAATGCCTTGACCTGTTTTTGCTGAGATCTCAACAAATACATCATCACCACCCCACTCCTCAGAAATAACCTCTAGTGCTGAAAGATCACTTCGAACTCGCTCTGGGTCTGCATTTTCTTTGTCCATTTTATTGATAGCAATAATAATAGGCACATTAGCAGCACGAGCATGTTTAATTACTTCTTTTGTCTGCGGCATCACACTATCATCAGCAGCGACGACAATAATAACAATATCTGTTGCCTTTGCACCACGTTCACGCATTGCAGAGAATGCTGCATGTCCAGGAGTATCTAAGAAGGAAATAATGCCATTAGGTGTATCAACATGATAGGCACTCACATGCTGAGTAATACCACCCGCCTCACCCGCTGCAACACGACTATTACGAATATAATCAAGTAATGACGTTTTACCATGATCAACATGACCCATAATCGTAACAACAGGAGGTCGTTTTGTAGCCTCATACTTGCCATCTTCTGGGATTAATGAGGCAATAATGGCTTCATCTTCATCAGTACTACTAAGAGCAACCGCTGTATGACCTAACTCTTCTGTTACCAGAATCGCTGTATCTTGATCAAGAGACTGGTTAATAGTCGCCATAACGCCCATTGACATCATTTGCTTAATGATATCAGTTGCTGAAACACTAAGTGCTTTCGCTAAATCACCTAATATAATCATTTCAGGGATTTCAACGACTTTGACTACCGGTGCTGTTGGCTTCTCAAAGCCATGCTTGTCTTCGCGTTCAATTCTAACTTCTCTTCTGCCTCGTCCCTTCTTACGACGACGACCCTTATCCATATGTAGCTGATTACCACCACGACCTTGGAATGGCTTTTTCTTCTTATTTTTTGCTGCGTTAGCATTGGCATTAGCTGTTGCAGGAGGCGCTGCCTTTGTTGGTTTCTTGACAGGTTCTTTCTTAACAACAACCACTGGCTTTTTAATCACTTTACGTGAAGGACGCTTCTTTAATGCTGAGGCTGCTTCCTCTCGACCTTTATTAGCACCTGCTGCCTTGTTACGTCTTGCTATTTCATAGAAATTCAGCTCTAAACGCTTCGGTCTTACAGGATCTGGCTCAACGGCTTTTGGCACTTCCTTAACTTTAACGACTTCTGGCGCTTTAGTTTCCTTTTTAGGAGCAGGAGTAGGTTTAGGTTTACTTGTAATGACCGTTTTCTCTTCAACCTTAGTCGATGCGGGTCTTGCTGCTATTTTTTCTACTAGCTTCTCAACAGACTCTACTTTTGGCTCTGGCTCTTTGACTATAGCAGTTTTTGCTTCTGCTTCAACAGGAGTTTTAACCTCTTCAACTACTGGCTCAGCAATCTCAGCGACAACCTCTTTTTCACTCGGTTTCTCTGTCTCTATGCCTCTCGCTTTATTCAAAGCTTCACGCTCTGCAGCACCTCTACGTGCTAACTCTTCAGCACGACTAGCAACCGGTGTATCTGACGATGCTGGCATTATTGTTTCAGGTCGTCGAGTTCCTCGATTCTTGTGGCGCACAGCAACATTCACTTTGCCAGCAGGAGCTGTTGATATTTTACGATCAGCTGTCTTTCCACCGACTGATAACTTACTCGCTGGAGCAGCCTTTATCGGCTCTTGTCCTGCACGAATATAAGCAAGCAATTTTAGCTTTTGTTCATCCGTGATTGTATCACTTGGACTGCTGACAGGGATGTCTGCATCTTGCATCTGTTTAAGCATCACTTCAACAGGTGTACTAACGATTTGCGCTAGCTGTTTTACTGTTATTACTGACATTACTTGTTGTCTCCTTCAGCCACTACTTCATTTGCTGCCTCATCTTCTTCATCAGCAAACCATGGTGCTCTTGCGATCATGATTAGCTCTCCTGCTCGTTCTTCTGTCATTCCTTCTATATCAAGCAACTCATCCGTTGCTTGTTCTGCAAGATCTTCCATTGTACAGATACCTTTTGCAGATAGCTTGAAGGCTAGCGTATTATCCATCGTATCCATATCCAATAGATCTTGTGCAGGGCTACCACTATTACCCATGATTGCCTGCGTTAATAATGCATTTTGAGCACGAGACTTAAGCTCATTTGCTAACTCTTCATTAAATTCTTCAACTTCAGCTAAAGCTTCGTAGTCGAAAACAATGTCATCGAGTGAAACAAAACCTTCTTCAACCAAGATTGTGGCAATATCCTCATCAATATCAAGGCTTTCAATAAAGCCATCAACTAATACGGTTTGTTCTTTATCACTCTCTTCAGTTGCCTGATCTTCAGACATGATATTAAGCTGCCAACCCGTTAGCTCACTGGCTAAACGAACATTCTGCCCACCCTTACCAATAGCTTGTGATAGTTGCTCTTCATCAACACCAATTCGCATAATTTTATTTTGATCATCAACATAAATTGACAATACATCGGCTGGTTTCATTGAGTTGATAACAAAGGTGGCAATTTCTTCATCCCAAGGAATGATATCAACACGCTCACCATTAAGTTCATTGGTGACTGTCTGGATTCGTGAACCACGCATTCCAACACAAGCTCCAATAGGATCAAGATTAGGCACATTCGCTCTAACTGCTATTTTTGCCCGAGACCCTGGATCACGTGCTGCCGCCATAATATCAATCATTTCCTGACCAATTTCTGGTACTTCAAGCTTTAATAACTCAATCAGTAGCTCAGGGCTTGTACGACTCACGATCATTTGTGGACCACGAGTATTTTCTGATATTTCTAGTAAGTAGCCACGCATCCGATCACCAGGGCGAGCCATATCTTTTGGCAACATTTGATCACGAGGAATCAATGCTTCTGCATTATCACCCATATCTAAAATGATACCACGACGATCAGTCCGTTTGACCGTGCCTAGAATTAATGAGCCGACACGATCACGGAAACCATCAATAATACGTTCTCGTTCTGCTTGCCGAACTTTTTGTACAATCACTTGCTTTGCGGTTTGCGCGGCAATTCGACCAAAAGCAACAGACTCAATCGGCTCTTCTATATACTCACCAATTTTTATGTTGGCATTTTTAAGTGCTGCATAACTAATAAGAATTTGACGTTCAGTTGACTCAAAGTTTTCATCTTCATCGTCTAACACTTCCCAGCGACGAAATGTTGCATAATCACCCGTTGTGCGATCAATATTAACCTTAACATCAATATCAGGATTATTCTTTTTGCGTGTTGCTGTTGCCAGCGCAACTTCTACTGCTTCAAATATCAGCTCCTGACTGACATTTTTTTCATTTGCAATAGCATCAACAACGTATAATATTTCTTTGCTCATATATCACTTACCTGATGATTCGGTTTTTAAGCGCGAACGTTCGATACTGTCAAAAGGAACTTCATAAAGCTCCTGATCAATCTTTAAGATGACACTATCCTCATTAAGTGCCTCAATCGTACCCTTGAAATTCCTACGCCCATCGAGTGGAACACGGGTCTTAATTTTTACCATCCAGCCCTTATAGCTTTCATATTGCTTCGGTGTATAAAGCATTCGATCTAGCCCTGGAGATGAAACTTCAAGAGTATAGGCTCCAGGAATAGGGTCTTCCACATCAAATACAGAACTGAGCTGACGGCTAACATTGGCACAATCTTCAACCAGAATACCGTTTTCTGATTCAATATAGATACGCAGTAGACCATTGTCAGCATGTGGGCGAAAATCAACCCCCCATAATTCATAGCCAAGCCCTTCTACAGTGCTTGTGATTATTTCATTTAGCGTGACGTGTGACATGTAACGTGTTATTTACTCTGGAATATTAAGCCTGATTCAGACTAATGGGTGTGTTGAATCGAAAAGGTGTCACTGACATCAGTGCTTATTTAATCAGCAATTACATTTTCTGAATAATAAAAAAGCCCCGAATATCGGGGCTTTTTTATAGTATATGGTAGCGGGGGTAGGATTTGAACCTACGACCTTCGGGTTATGAGCCCGACGAGCTGCCAGACTGCTCCACCCCGCATCAGATTCGGTCGGACTATAATAGGGAGACTTGGGGGTCATTACAAGCTATTTTTTATATTTTATGAATATAAGCTTCGACAAACAATCAAGTAACTAATAAAGCTCAAGTTATTATTGTAACGACACTTTAACTATAGACTGAGCTAAGCTAAATATTCGATATTTTTTTATAATTTGTTAATTTTTCATCCACCAACTTTCAGTTAAACTTAGCGCTATGATAAAAATTTTCTTTTATATTATTTTATTTGCACTCATCACGGTGGTTACTGTGGTGTCGGTTTGGGCAGTTTTCAAACTATGGAAAATGAGTACACAGTTCTTTAGTGCTGTGAAGCAAGGAGTCATTGCACAATATAAACATTGGCAAGAGCCTAAGCCTGAGAAACCCAAGCCTCACAACATTCCTTTCTTAACCACAGCACGCACGCAACTAACTCACATTCAAACATTACGTGAAACGATAGCACCGAGGTGGTTGGTTAGTTTAGATCAAGCAATTGAAGCCACTGAAAATTTACTGGTTTTATGTGAGAATATGCCTGAACAAGCTGAGCGGGTACGTCGCTTTTTTAAGGTGACATTGGATTCATTAGAACAGCTCACACTGGCTTTACATGATATTCAAGCCGACATCAATGCAACGGATAGTACTGAGGCAATGGATAATATTCTAATGATTCGTGATGAAGCAATACGTAATACGTCTTTATTGAAACGCAAGCGTCATTTTGATTTTCAAGTGATGATGGAGACAATTAAACAGCGACATAAATAACCAGCAGTTCCCGTTAGCTTTTATCTAGAGGTAGAGGGTACGCCATTCTTTTAAAAAAAAGGCAAAGATCACAAAATTTTAGATGCTTCTGTAATACGGCTCACAGAAGCAACGAAAACGGCTGATAAATAACTCACCGTATAGGATTGGTTAATCTACCAATAAGTCATCATCAAACAAATCGGCTAGCTCACGACGTAATGCACGGGCTTCCATAATTTCTTCGATATTTCGGCGCGCTGCATTTTTCTTCTTTTCACGCTGAGTATCTTGTTCATCAAAGAGATCAACAATGCTTGTATCATCGCTAAAATCAATTTCCTCGATCTCTTCCATTTCACCCAAATCTAAAGGGATGAATTCACTATCTTCTGGTTGTGCACTCGTATCAAGTTCCACTATTATTCTCCTAATTTTTTATTATAATTATTATTTTTAGAGCGTTTTAAATTGTTGTTTGCTCACATTAAAGTCCCATCGATTAAAACAAAGAAAAACCTTTTTCTGTCACTATGCCATCTAAAGCCACATCCCAAACCTGTATTTGAATGTTTGTGGACTCTTGAAATGAATAAGCATAGCCAATTAATAATGGCTTACCTTTTTTTTGACGCTGTTTATATGAAAAGGTTCGATCATAAAACCCACCTCCCATTCCTAAGCGACTACCCTTTTGGTCATAACTAACTAAAGGTGTGACTACGAGGTCTAATTGTTCTAAAGAACTCAAAAACTTAGTAGTTATAGGCTCTAATATTCCAAACTTATTTTTACTATACTTTGTTGCATTATTCACAGGTGCAAAGAGCAAATGATTTTCTGTCTCTTCTTTAACAATCGGCAAATAAAATGTTTTACCTTTTGCCCTGTGAGTTATTAATTGAGCATCGGCTTCACCTCGCACTGGTAAATAATAAGCAATATGTTGTGCTGCTTTATAGACTTTGCTAGCGACAAGGTGTTGTGCTATCTGCTTTGAATAACGATCAATCGCTATTGGGTCAAGTGCAACTCTCAGTGCTTTTTTCTCACATCGAATACGAGTATTTATATCCTCTAGCACATGACCTCCTTAACTTAACGTCGTTTCTTACTTCTATTCATCGCAATTTTCAAACGCTTACCAATTTTAATGCGGCTCGACTTCAAACGATTCATTCGCTTAATCTTTCTAACACTAATGCCATAGCGTCGAGCAATTCGATAAAGCGTCTCACCTGATCGAACTTTATGTGTTACCACACGCTTTACTCTTTTTTTCCTAAGTAACTTTCTTCTAATCGACTTTCTTTTTGTTGCCTGTAATTGTATTTGCAATGCTTTTTTCTGCATTTCTACATTACTTATCTTACGGTATTGTGGGTTATGTGGGATTGACACAACATGAATACCATACTCTCTTGGATTACTAAAAATTGCCTTAAATGCAAGTAAACGTGGCACATAATGGCGTGTCTCTTTAGGTAGTCTTAAATGCCAAAAATCGGTGGGTAAGCCTTTTGCTTTATTACGCTTAATCTCACGATGTACGCGACGCTCACCACAGTTATATGCTGCTAACGATAGCAACCAGTCCCCTTTAAACTGACGATTAAGATCAGTAAGATAGCTTAATGCAGCTTTGGTTGATAAGCGCCAGTTGTAACGTGCATCATATTTTTTAGTTACTTTCAGACCGTAACGACGAGCGGTTCCTGGAATAAATTGCCATAGACCCGCTGCATGTGCATGTGAGTAGGCTCTTGTTTTAAAACCACTTTCCACAAAAGGAAGCAATGCCACTTCTGTTGGAATACCACGACGCTTTACTTCCTGTAAAATTGTTGGTAAATAGGGAGCAGAGCGTTCGGTTAATAGTGACATATAACCTGGCTTAGAACTAAAGCTTTGGATATACTTTTTTACTTTTGATTTATAGCGATAATTTTTAAAGCGATACCCCCGATGAATATGCCCCCAAGTCCCTCTGATTCTCCCCAAAGGATTCACAGGGCGACTGCCAGCAATGGCTTGCTGATTTTTCAAATTCGGCGAATAAGTCACACGACGCGACTTAGATTGGAACTTCATTCCAACTTTATACTGAGGCTTATATGCTGATCGATGTGGCTTATATTTTGGTGGTACTTGAGCCACAGGTCTAGCAAGGTGTCGAACATGAGGGCGACTACGATTAACAATGGGTCGCCTTACTCGTTTTGGTACACTTCTCGCAAGTGGCTTTGCTCGTTTTGGTGCACTTCTCGCAGGTCGCCTTACTCGTTTTGGTACATTTCTCGCAAGTGGCTTTGCTCTTTTTAATATTTTTTTAGATAGTTTTTTCGGCTGAACACGTTTTACTTTTTTCTTCACCGCCTTTTTTACTGCTTTCTTTGTTGGAGCAGCATGACGATATGTAAATGTGGGTTTTTTTACTGTAGGACGCTTTGAGTGGTCATAAGCGACCGATTTTTGAATAGATGATGGAAGAGAAGACATTAAAGGGGCTTTATTAACCCTCGTGACATGGCTAGAACATGCTGACAACGCCAACAGCATAAAGCTTGGCATAAGCAGCTTATAGGTTTGGAATTTCATTTTTATTGGGTCTTTATTATTATTATGGGGGTACACTTAGTCTGTATATGTGTATCGTTTTTGTATACTACGATGCAATAATTAAAGTACTATTACAAGGATTTTGTCACCAGTGGTCGATGAACAACACAATATTAAATCACTTTATGATAGCTGCTCAAGGTGGTATGAAACGGTGGAGGGTCAATATATCCTTGAACAAATTAATCCCAAAATAAAAGACTATCTATCTCACACTTTTGGCTATTATGCTTATGAAACAGGTCCACTCGTTGACCATCAGCACTTTTTAGATGAGTCCCTTATTGGAACGCGGTTTTCTATTGGTCATAATATGCAAGATACCAATGTTCATGCAAAGCCAGAAGCTCTCCCCTTGGCAGCTAATAGTATTGACCTTGTTATTGCCAGCCATATTTTTGAATGTTCAATGCAACCACATCAGGCACTACGAGAAATTGATCGGGTGTTAGTTGCTGATGGTGAATGTGTTTTTATTGGCTTCAATCCACTGTCTTTGCTATTTAGTCATCGATCATTACGTTCAGCGGTTAATACTTCACCTCACTCAAAACTTTATGGCGTCAGACAAATACAAGACTGGCTCACTTTGCTTAACTGGAAGGTTAATAAAATTTCCTATTTAGGCTTTCGCCCTGCTTTCTTGAAAGGTAAACTGTATCACCGTAGTGAGATAATGGAAAACTGGGGACAATTATACTGGCCTATTTTAGGCAAGCTTTATATTATCCATGCGAAAAAAGAGAGCTACTCTCAAACACCTATAAAATCTCAGGCACGTACTGTTTTTCCCAGTCGAGCTGCGGGTGTTGCCATTAACCCTATTCCAAGGAGTCAACAATCACGTGACCAAAAATAACCAAGTGGTACTAATTTATACTGATGGTGCTTGTCGGGGCAATCCAGGAGAAGGGGGTTGGGGCGTATTATTACGTTATGCTGAAGTAGAAAAAGAGCTTTATGGTTATGAAGCCGATACAACCAACAACCAAATGGAATTAATGGCTGCCATTCGTGGTGTGGAGGCATTAACACGCCCCTGCTCTGCGATATTAACAACAGATTCACAGTATGTACGTCAAGGAATTACTCTTTGGATTCATGGCTGGAAAAAGAATCATTGGCGCACAGCTCAAAAGAAGCCTGTCAAGAATAAAGCTTTATGGCAACGCCTTGATGAAGCCACTCAGGGACATGATGTCACATGGGAGTGGGTTAAAGGTCATAGTGGTGACCCTGATAATGAGCGAGTCGATGCACTTGCCAACCAAGCCATTGATGAAAAGAAGGTAAGCTAATGCGCCAAATTATATTAGATACAGAAACGACAGGGCTAGACCCTAGTGATGGTCATCGTATTATTGAGATTGGTTGTGTTGAAATGGTTAAACGCCGTGTAACCAACAATGACTATCATCAATACTTACAACCTGACCGTGCCAGTGATGAAGATGCAGAAAAAGTTCATGGTATTACTTCTGAGTTTTTAGCCGATAAGCCTAGATTTAAAGAGACAGTTAATCAGTTTATGAGTTATATCAAGGGAGCAGAATTGATTATTCATAATGCACCCTTTGATGTGGGCTTTATTAATAGTGAACTCAGCCGAATCAATTCAAGCTGGGGAAAGCTGGAAGACCATTGTACTATTATTGATTCATTAGTCATGGCACGTCAATCTTACCCTGGACAACGCAACTCTCTTGATGCTTTATGTAAACGCTTAGGTATTGGTAATACTCATCGTGAACTACATGGTGCATTATTAGACTCACAGATATTAGCTGAAGTTTATTTAGCAATGACGGGTGGGCAACGGGCTTTAATATTTAATGCTAAAGAAGCACAAAATACCGTTGAAATAGAGGCTATCCAGCGCTTATCTCCTCGTCAGCGTACACCATTGAAAATTATTTATGCTAATGATGCTGATCTGGCAAAACATAACACTAAGGTTGCTGAAATTGCGGAGTCTTCGGGCGTGCAACTATGGAATTAGCTCTTCATTCGATAGCCCATCTTAAACATCCAGCCAACAATAAACAAATACCCAAGAAGGCTAAAATCGTCGTAATACTCGTTCCTATACCAACATCTGAAACCTCAAAGAAACTCTAACGAAAGCCACTCACTGGGTTAAATAAACTGAGACCTTGCCAAAAAGGTGGCAACATTTTGTCTCTCCTTTATCTTTCATGGTCACCAACGTGTTGTTTAAAAAGTAAATAGACTAATTTTCAAATCTAAAGAAATGCGTTGGTTGCAATAGCTTAGTAATAAAAATCAAGAGGTTAGATTAAACAGACATCAATTTGTTTTATAGAGTAGATATAAAAGCCATAATGAATATTTATTGAACTATTTGCACTAATATTATTCCTATTGCTAGGTACTAAGTAAAGAGCCCTGACGATGAAACGACAGAAAACCACAGCTATCAGAAAACAGGCTCTAGCTTAAAACTTATAGGTAGCATCCAGTTACGATTCAAGAAGAACTGAAAAAATCATCCTCAACAAAAATCAGCCAAAAATTTATTGAAATACAGTATCAGGAAAACACCATAAGGTAGCGAGAAGCAAAGTATAATAGCCACTAAATTCAGATCAATAAGGAATCAGCATGGTCTGAGGCAGACTATCGCAGGATAAGAGGCTTTCAGCCTAAGGCAGGATATCATTATATTCTTCGTATTAAAAAATTAATCAATATTACAACAAATAAAGTTCAGTGGGTTAAAGACAGGGTTGTTAGACAAAGAATTTTAAATAAATAGGAAAAAATACTATAAAAAATAGTAGTGAAGCAAGATAACCCATGACTAAAAAAGATCAAATATTATAGCACCCAATAACGCTTAGTAATAATAATATACTTATATATTATTATTAGGTTAAGTGAATATTAAACTAGGAATTTAATAAACCAAAGAGAAAAAACATTTCACATTTAAAACATTTAGCTTTACCCTACTATAGAAAGAAATCAGAACTATTTAAAAAACATTTATGTTCTATCAGAACTTGACATATAGAAATATAATTAGCCAGAACATTGAATTTTATCATTAATTCCTTTAACATGAACGATAAGCGTGTTGCTCAAAAAAACATCAAGCTTCAAGTGACTAGAAAGCTCAACCCCATTTAGCTAGAAAATAATACAAACCATTAATAACAAACAAGTAACAGCTTAAATAAAACAACGTTAAGCTTACTATTTTTAGAGTACTACCTATGTATATTCTCAAACAACTAAATAAATTATCAAGACAACAGAAGCAAATATTTGCAATACTCACGGATATAGCCTGTATCACTTTTTCGATTTGGGCTGCATTTGTACTTGCTTATAGTGATTTTTTAGTATTTTCTACTCAGCACCTTCCTCTACTTTTCTTAGCAGTGATCATTACTATTCCTATTTTTCTTCGTTTTGACTTATATCGTGCAGTATTTCGTCATACCGATGGTAAGGCTTATTGGTCAATTATGCTCGCAAGTATATTAAGCATAGGTTTATATACTATTGTAGCCTATACACTAACCAGCATCCCAATACCTAAGGCTGTTCCCTTCATTACTTTTTTATTACTAGTCATACTAATAACGAGTAGTCGTGTTGCTGTAAAAAGTCTCTTTTTAGTCCAGATTCAAAAAAACAATCTCAGCCAGACAAAAAATATTATGATTTATGGTGCTGGAAATGCTGGAGCCGAGCTTTCTAATGCACTTTTACACTCTGGTGGTTTTAATATTATTGGTTTTATTGATAATAATAAAATGCTTCATGGAAAAATAATTAATGGCAAAAAGATCTATAGCTTAGAACAAGTCTGTCAAGATTTTCTAACAACAGAGTCACAAAGCCATAAAAAAATCGATGAAATATTACTCGCCCTACCTAAGAACACCAATAAACGTACCGCTATTGTTAATGAGCTTGAAAAGTATCGTGTCAAAGTGAGAACCTTGCCTACTTTACTTGAACTAGCGCAAGGTAAAGTCACTATCGAGTCTATTAAAGAGCTTGATATTGAAGACTTACTGGGTAGAGATCCCGTTCTCCCCGTCAAGAAGCTGATTGATGCCAATATAAAAACATACAATATCATGATAACAGGTGCAGGTGGCTCTATTGGTTCTGAGCTATGCCGACAGATTATTCAACAAAAGCCCCAGCTCATTGTACTTTATGAGTTAAGTGAATTTGCCTTATATGAAATAGAACAAGAGCTATTAACCTTACTCAAAACTCAGAAAATACACCTTCCGATTATACCCATTCTGGGCAGTGTGACTAACCAGCAACGTATTGAACGTGTCTGTAAGACTTTTGGTATTCATACTATCTACCATGCTGCAGCCTATAAGCACGTTCCAATGGTAGAGCAAAACATCTCAGAAGGTGTTAACAATAATATCTTTGGCACTTATCACTGTGCACAAGCAGCCATTAATGCCAAAGTTCATACTTTTGTACTTATTTCTACCGATAAAGCGGTACGCCCTACAAACACTATGGGAGCTACCAAGCGCTTTGCTGAATTAATTCTACAAACACTGAGCCAGCAAAAACATAAGACTCGCTTTACTATGGTTCGGTTTGGCAATGTGCTAGGTTCATCAGGTTCAGTGATTCCTCTATTTAGAGAGCAAATTAAAAAAGGTGGCCCCCTCACTATCACACATAAAGATATTAAACGTTACTTCATGACCACTCAAGAAGCCTCACAATTGGTCATCCAAGCAGGAGCTATGGGCAAAGGTGGTGATGTCTTTGTATTAGATATGGGTGAACCTGTCATGATTACCGACTTAGCTAAACGTATGATCAAGCTGAGTGGTGCAAAAGCTTACAATGGCAGTGAGGGCATCCCTATTACCTACATAGGCTTACGCTCTGGCGAGAAAATATCTGAAGAACTACTGATTGGAAAGAATGTTACCGACACCCTTCACCCACGTATCATGCGAGCAAATGAAGAAAGTATCACACAAGAACAACTCACTCACTACCTACAAATATTCCAGCAGGGTATCAGAAATGAAGATGAACCCCAGCTACGTAATACCTTGCGTGAAGTAGTCACTGGCTTTGTTCCACAGTGTGAAATAGTGGATGCACTATGCCCAAACCTTGAAAATAAACAAGTGAGCTAATACCTTAACCAATCAGTATCACCTTGCCCCTGACGTAAAATCTCAGGGGGAGATTGAATAAGATCAACAACAGTTGTTGATTCATTACCACAGTGCCCACCATCAATAATCAGATCCACTTGTTTTTCTAATTGCAACTGAATTTCATAGGGATCTGACATTGGCAACTCATCATTGGGTAAAATTAAAGAGCTAGAAATCAAGGGTGCATCAAGCTCTTCCAGTAAAGCTAAAGCAATATTATTATCAGGAATCCTTATTCCTATAGTTTTCCTTTTAGGATGTCTCAAACGCCGAGGTATCTCTCTACTAGCCTCTAGAATAAAAGTATAGCCTCCTGGTGTATGTGATTTTAATAAGCGATAGTTAATATTATCAACAATGGCATAACGTGAAATTTCAGATAAATCACGACACATCAAAGTAAAGTGATGCTTATCATTTAATCTTCTTATTAATCGTATTCGATCAACCGCAGATTTATCATCAAGATGACAACCAATCGCATAACCAGAATCAGTAGGATAAACAATCACCCCGCCCTTGTTGATAATATTAATCGCTTGACAAATATTTCGGGGTTGAGGATTTTCAGGATGGATATAAAAATATTGACTCATGACAACTCAATTTATTAATAAATTTAGGGGAAGCAAAAATATCAATACTGACTTTATCGCAAAAACAAGAACACTCCAGCCTCGTTGTCTGCTAACATCATCCGTTTTAAATCAGTACTATTTAGTTATGAAATTTCTTTTTGACTTTTTGCCCATTGCACTCTTCTTTGTTGCGTATAAATTCTTTGCTAGCCTTCCACCAGCACTGATTAGCACCATAAACTCCATTCCCTATGTCACACTCTCACAAACAGAGCCTCGTGATGCCATCATTTTTGCAACACTAATACTACTGATTGCCAGTATATTACAGAATTTACTACACTGGATCAGCTATCGTCGATTAGAAAAAATGCACCTTATCTCTCTAGGGTTACTACTTATTTTTGGCACTCTTACTGTCGTATTTAAAGATCCAAACTTTATCAAATGGAAGGTCACCATTATTAACATACTCTTTGCTATTGCGCTATTAGGCAGTATGTTTATTGGTAAAAAAACACTGATAGAACGAATGATGTCTAAATCAATGTCCTTACCTAAAGCAATATGGAATAAAGTCACTCTTATGTGGGTTATCTTCTTCTTTTTTATTGCCATCACTAACTATATTGTTGCCTTTTACTTTCATGGAAAAGATGACATAAACTGGGTTAATTTCAAACTATTTGGCTTATTAGGTCTCACCATCGTCTTTATGATTATTCAAGGAATCTACCTTTCTCGACATATCAAAGAAGTACCAGAGGAATAACCATGCTATACGCTATTATTGCTGAAGATAATGATAACAGCTTAGATAAACGGCTCTCTGTCAGGGCTCATCACTTACAACGCCTACAAACATTACAAGACCAAGGGCGCTTGGTATTAGCAGGCCCACATCCAGCAACTGACACGAATGAGCCTACAGAAGCAGGGTTTACAGGAAGCTTAATTGTTGCTGAGTTTACATCATTAGTAGAGGCGGAAAGCTGGGCTAGTGATGATCCTTATCAAGCAGCCAAGGTTTATAAGAACGTCATTGTTAAGCCTTTTAAGCAAGTTTTCCCACAATAAGGCTCGACTTGCGACTAAATTAGACAATGCTTATATTATACAAAATGATTAAAAATAGTGGACTTAATAATCATTTACCCTAATAATCCCGCACAGACATGTGTAAAATCTGCAAAATATCTGGTTACGCATTATAATCTATATACATGATTCAGAGTTTAAGATTACGATTCCAGTAAAATCTGAATGAGGATGCGCAACAGTTAAGCGCTCAAAGCCTTCTTACCTTCAAATAGAGTTAACAATGAAGAACATAAAAAAAATTCTTACAACTGGATTACTATGTAGTTCTTTTGTATTTAGTACACCTATTCTTGCGAAAGAGTCTGTCAGTGTTGCAACTGTCAATGGTCACTCCATATCAAAAGAAGTTTTAGATGGCTACCTTGAGATTGTCAATCGCTCTCGTGGCGATAAAGTCCCTGCTGCAACAGCACTAGATGACCTTATCGTAACTCAACTTGCTTATCAGCAAGCAAAAAAAGATGGCATTCAAGATCGCGAGCACATCAAGCGCAATATTGAAGAAGCAACCAAGAAAATCATTCTTAATGCATGGATGAATGATAAAAAAGATGACCTGAAAATAAGTGATAAAGAAATTAAAACAGCTTATGAAGAGGCAATGAAAGGACAAGAGACTCAAGAATTTAAAGCTCGCCATATTCTTGTTAAAAAAGAAAAAGAAGCCAAGAAGATCATTGAAAGCCTTACAGCGGGTGGTGATTTTGAGAAGCTAGCAAAAGAAAAATCTACAGGGCCTTCTGGTCCTAAAGGTGGTGATCTTGGCTGGTTTACTGCACGTACAATGGTGCCAGCTTTTGCCAAAGCTATTACTGAAATGAAAAAAGGTGCTATCAGTACAGCTCCAGTAAAAACGACCTTTGGTTGGCATGTCATCAAGCTAGAAGATACCCGTAAAGCAAAACTACCTAGCATGAAGTCATTAGAGGCTCAGCTAAAGCGTGGTATTGAGCAAGACAAATTATTAGAATTTATTGACTCACTAAAAGAAAGTGCTGATATAAAAATCACACTACCTGAAGAAGTAAAGACTGAAGAGAAAAAAGAAAAAAGTGATACTGAGAGACTAGAATTAAAATCTTCTAAACCTTAAAGTTACAATCCAAAAGACCTTTACAAATGATTTGTAAAGGTCTTTCTCATTTAGAATACCTTCTACGGATAAACCTATGTTAAAACAATGGCAACACGTTCTAATTCAGACGGGTGCTGAATTTACTGATGACCAATTGATTTCTTATGGTAATCCTAATCGTGAACGTAGAATAATGCCTCAGGGCAATGTTATTTGTGATTTATCTCATCTTGGAATCATTCGTATAACAGGTGAAGAAGCTGAAGATTTTCTTCAAGCACAGCTCACTAATGACATAAAACAACTTTCTCCTAATCAAGCTCAAAGTAGCGCTTGGTGTAATCCCAAAGGTCGTGTTATTGCATCGTGTATCGTTGTTAAAACTAAAGACAGCTACTTACTTTCACTGTCTGCTGATCTTATTCCTTATGTTTTAAAGCGTCTAAAAATGTATGTGATGCGAGCTAAAGTGACTTTGGAAGATGTTAGCAATAACCTCGTTCATTTTGGCTTTTCAGGTAGTCGTATTCACCGTGACTGGGATGCCTGTTGTGATGGTAAACTGGCAAATAATGACTATGGTGTGAGTTATTTTGAAGACTTACCTATTATCCGTATTCCATCTACCACACCACGCTTTGTCACTATGGGGCACCTTGAAACCGCAACTAAACTCTGGAATAAATTAAATGTTCGAGCAGCACCTGTCGGACATGAAGCATGGGAATATCTCAATATTCTTTCTGGGCTACCAACCATTACTGAAGCGAGTCGAGAGAAGTGGATTCCACAAATGCTGAATCTGCAAGTACTCAATACCGTTAACTTTCAAAAAGGTTGCTTTCCAGGTCAAGAAGTTGTTGCTCGTTTAAAGTATTTAGGGAAGACAAAGCGTCGCCTTTATCGACTCATCACAACAACGGATCAGTTAGCCATAACAGGTGATACGATTAACAACTCAGCAGGTGAAAATGCAGGAACAATATTGAATACTGTACTTAATCCTGATGGTAAACTTGAGCTACTAGCCATAGTAAAGATAGCAATGGCAGAAGAAACACTATTCCTTTCAAAAGATAAAGAAGTTTGCCTAGAAATTGCAGAGCTTCCCTACACTACCGAAGAAAGTACCTAAAATAAAAACTCAGGGAAACACCTTGAACGCATTACAGAAAAAACTCTATCAACAACTCAATCGCTGCCAGTCACCACAGCGATTTCGATTAAAACAACGAATTAATCGCTTAGAAAAAATAGTTGATACTAAAAATAAAGCCTATATTGCAATCCAACAACAAATTGATCGCTCAATACAGCAACGTAGCTTACGCTTAGACAACATTCCTAATATTAGTTATCCTGAAATATTACCCATTTCAGCACGACACAAAGAAATCAGTGAAATTATTCTCAAGCACCAAGTCACTATTCTCTGTGGTGCAACAGGCTCAGGAAAAACAACCCAACTACCCAAGATTTGCCTCTCTATTGGACGTGGTGTTGATGGTCTTATTGGTCATACCCAGCCTCGTAGATTAGCAGCTCGAACCGTTGCCACACGCATTGCTGAAGAGTTAAATTCTGCAACAGCAGTAGGCTATAAAATTCGCTTTCAAGATCATACTAAGCCTGAAACTTATATTAAGCTGATGACTGATGGCATTTTACTAGCAGAAATACAACAAGACCGCTATTTAAGCCAATACGACACATTGATTATTGATGAAGCTCATGAACGTAGCCTCAATATTGATTTCATTATGGCTTATCTCAAATGGTTACTACCACGCCGTCGTGATCTTAAAGTCATTATTACCTCTGCAACCATTGACCCTGAACGCTTCGCTAAACATTTTGATAATGCACCAGTCATTGAAGTCTCAGGGCGTACTTATCCTGTTGAAATACGCTATCGACCGCCCAATGGCTTTGGTGGTAAAGAAGCTATTGATTTATATGAAGCGATTATTGAAGCGGTTGATGAGCTAAAAAAAGAAGCTTATGGTGACATTTTAATTTTTCTCTCAGGAGAAAGAGAGATACGTGATGCCACGGAATTACTACAAAAGCAAAACTATCGTAATACCGACATATTACCTCTCTTTGCTCGCCTATCCAATGCTGAACAAAACCGCATATTCAAACCCCATAGCCGACAACATATCATCTTAGCAACGAATATTGCCGAAACTTCACTCACTGTACCGGGTATTAAATATGTCATCGATACTGGCTTAGCACGTATTTCTCGCTACTCATGGCGCTCTCGCATTCAACGCCTACCGATTGAAGCCATTTCACAAGCCTCTGCAAACCAACGCTCTGGACGCTGTGGACGTACTAGCAACGGTATTGCTATTCGTCTCTATGATGAAAAAGACTTTGAATTACGTAGCGAATTTACTGACCCTGAAATTTTGCGTACCAATCTTGCCTCAGTTATTTTACAACTCATTCCTTTACGCATAGGTACCATCAGCAACTTTCCCTTTATTGAAGCACCGGACTCTCGACTTATTCGTGATGGCTATAAATTACTATTTGAACTTCAAGCCGTTACTAAAGATCAACGTATTACCAAGATAGGCAAACAACTTGCCCATATTCCTATCGATCCACAATTAGCACGAATGCTATTAGAGGCCGAGAAGTTAGGTACATTAAAAGAAGTACTGATTATTGTTAGTGCTTTATCAATCCAAGATCCACGCGAGCGTCCTATTGATAAACAGCAAGCTGCCGATGAAAAACATAGTCGCTTTAAAGAAGAGACTTCTGATTTTATTGGCTACTTGAAACTTTGGGAATATTTCAACCAACAACGCAAATTACTTTCACAAAATCAATTGCGCAAACTTTGCCGTAAAGAATTTATTGCCTATATGCGTATGCGAGAGTGGCAAGATATTCATCAACAAATCAAGCAAAGCCTTAACCATCCTAAAATTAATGAGCATAAAGCAGGGATTGATAGCATCCATCAAAGCCTGCTCAGTGGCTTATTAAGTCATATTGGCTACCAACATCAGAACAAAGAGTTTTTAGGCGCAAATAATCGCAAGCTACTGATCTTTCCTGGCTCCTTTGTTAGTAAGAAACAGCCTAAATGGATTATGGCAGCAGAATTGGTTGAAACTTCACGCTTATTTGCTCGAGTTGTTGGGAAAATTCAGCCTGAATGGCTAGAACAAGCAGCAAAACATTTGATTAACCGTCAATATTCAGAACCTCATTGGCAAGAAAAATCAGCCCATGTGGGGGCTTTTGAGCGCACGACACTCTATGGCTTAACCATTACTGCTAAACGGCTTGTTAATTATGGTAATATTGATCCTGTTATTAGTCGAGAGCTATTTATTCGTCATGCCTTAGTTTATGGTGAATATCAATGTAATGGGATATTCTTCAACCATAATCGTAACCTCATTAACGAAATTGAGAACCTAGAAGCAAAATCACGACGACGGGATATTTTAGTCAGTGAAGAGCGACTCTATGATTTTTATGATCAACGCCTCCCTGATCATATTCATAATGGTCAAAGCTTTGAAAAATGGCGCAAGACAATAGAGCATGATGATAAAACAGCACTCTATTTTGATAAAAACATTTTATTACAACGTGATACTGACCATATTAGCGACAGTCACTTTCCTGATAAAATGACTGTTTTAGGTGTTGCCCTACCTTTAAGCTATCACTTTGATCCAAGCCATAAAGCGGATGGTGTGACAGTACAAGTGCCTCAGGTATTATTAAACCAGCTTGCAGATATTCCCTTTCAATATTTAGTTCAGGGAATGTTATTAGAGAAAATCACTAGTATTATCCGCGCACTACCGAAGCAAGTTCGTAAGCAATTTGTTCCTGCCCCTGAATATGCTATGGCATGTTTTGAAGCGATTAGTGATGAGAGCAAATTAGAGCTCCCTCTACTCCACAATATCAATCAACAACTACAGCGAATGACGGGCAATCAAATTCCTGAAGACCTTTACAATGAACTCATACTACCGACACATTGTTTAATGAATTTCCAAATTATTAATCAAAAGGGTAATATTTTAGATAGTGGACGAAATTTAGAAAAATTACAGGGGAAGCAAGAAAACAACATCACTAAAGAAGTGAGCATATTAAGCCAGAAACACAGCATAGAGCAAACGGACATTACCACATGGAATTTTGCTGACCTTGAGCCTTCAATCGATAGAGAAACTCATGGTATTAAGCTTAAAGCCTATCCCGCTCTAGTGGATAAAAAATCCTCTGTTGCTATCCAGCTCTTTGATACTGAAGACAAAGCCACTCAAGCTCATGCACAAGGTTTATTACGCTTATTTATATTAGAAGATAGTACTCACTATAAACAACACAAGCGCCAACTGGCTAATACTCAAAAGCTGTGCCTTTTATTTAGTAGCATTGGTAGCTGTGAACAATTAAAACAAGGTATTATGGAGGCAAGCTATCGTGAGACTTTCGTTAGTATTGATATTCGTCAGCAAGAGTCATTCCAACACGCATTGCAGAAAAATCACTCACAGCTTGCTGAAAATATTGCACTTTATCTGCAACGTCTAGAACCTATTCTTAGCGTACATTTGCAAATAAAGAAACAACTCAAACAGGCAATCCAACCACAGTGGCTAGAGGCAATCCATGATATTAATGAGCAACTTAATCATCTTATTTATCGTGACTTTATTCTCAAAACCAATTTAGAAGAGCTTCGACACTACCCTAGATACTTAAAAGGCATCTTGAGACGACTTGATAAACTTAAAGCTAACCCTCAACGAGATCGTGGTTTACGGCAACAAGTGCAATCACTTTGGCAGCAATACAGAGATTTTATAGAAAAGAAACCTGCTCAAAAAATAGCATTAAGTGAGTACCGTTGGCAGATAGAAGAGCTTAGAATTTCTTTATTTGCTCAAGAGTTAGGCACGTTAAGACCTGTTTCAGCCAAACGCTTAGAAAAACTATGGAAACAACAAAAAAATAAATAATATCAACAAAAATAGCATCTTAATATTAATTAGCTCCTATAAATTATAGGATATAAGTCAGCTAATGGGATATTACACTTAGTTCTTGTCATATTTATTGTATACATTGAGCTATTTTCGTATACAATAAAGTAGTTAGTTAATGTAATCTTTAATTGCGTCACTAACGTTTCGCAAGTTATCAATTAGGAAGTAAGATTTAAGTTATAAAGTCACCTACAATCGGTTGAAATTTTTAATTTTGACAGAGCTACAATATCAATCGCATGACCATTGCTTTTTACTTAGTACCTTCCTGTTCAAATTACCCCACTGTAATCACCTTTATCTCTGTACTTCCTACCCTAGATTAACTCGCACATTTAAACGCTGCAAATGTATATATCAGCAACACCGAAAGAGAAAATTATGTCAGAAGTTATAGAAGGAACCGTTAAGTGGTTCAACGATGAAAAAGGTTTTGGATTCATTGAACAAGCATCTGGGAAAGATGTATTTGTTCACTACACTGCGATCCAGTCTTCAGGTCGCAAGACATTACAAGACGGACAGAAAGTGACTATGGAAGTTACTACAGGTCAGAAAGGCTTACAAGCTGAGAATGTTACTCCGCTAGATTAAGGCTAGAGAGATTACCACTTAAGGTAATTTCCGAATCCATAAATAGACCCGCCAAGTGCGGGTCTATTTATTTCTGTACTACCAATAAACAATAATCTCATGAAGCCCTTCATTACAACACTTGGCAACTTTTGCCTTCAACGCCTACCCAATGATCATAGTGACCAACTGCTTCCTTGGAATGCAGCAGATGAATATCTCATCAATACATTGGATGAAAAAGACCTACTCAAGACCCACCTGAATATTTTACTCATTAATGACCAATTTGGTAGCTTAGCAAGTGCCTTAAATCAGCATTCATTACAACATTGGTCAGACTCTAGCACTAGCCACCATGCCTGTCGATTGAATTTAGAACACAACCAATTAGCACCCAATATTCAGTATATTGCTTCAACAGATATACCTTCAATACAACCTGATATCGTCTTAATTAAAATACCCAAGTCCATTGACTTACTCAAAGACCAACTGATCCGCATAAAAGCTTTGATTAATAAAGAAACGACACTGATTACTGCAGGTATGGTCAAGCATATTTCACCCAATATACTCAAGATATTCAATCATATTATTGGTACAAGTACGCAATCACTTGCAAAAAAGAAAGCACGACTTATTTTTACAAAAGCAGACAACACACAAAATATAAAGCCTAGCTACCCACAAAGACAAAATATGCCAGAACTAGGGCTTGAATTACACCATCATGCCAATGTATTTTCAAAGAGTAAACTCGATATGGGTACACGGTTTTTACTCCAGCATTTTGAACAATTGCCCACAGCACAACATATCGTTGACTTAGGTTGTGGTAACGGGGTTTTGGGAATTATGGCAAAACAACAGCAACCTGATAGCCAGATTACCTTTATTGATGAGTCTTATATGGCGATAGATTCAGCAAAACAAAACTATGCCTCAGCCATCAATGATGAGAGTGCACAATTTATTGCAAAAGATGAGTTACTATTAGAACCACAGTCAGTCGATTTAGTACTGTGCAATCCACCTTTTCACCACGAACATATTATCACCAACCATATTGCATGGCAGATGTTTGAACAAAGTCATCGTGTATTAAGAAAAGGACAAAGCCTTTGGTGTGTTGCCAATCGCCACCTCAATTATCACAGCAACTTAAAACATCTCTTTGGAAATTGTAAAACGATTGCAATGAATAAGAAGTTTGTAATATTAGAAGCGACAGTGGCATAAGACCCTATGCTGGCACAAAGGTCTATTTAGGTGTTTGTGAATGAGGAATAGCGGTATTTTTATTTACACCAACTAAAGCTCGATGTTGCATTATATGCCTGACTAGCAGTGTTATATTCAAAAACAGCATAACACAGCATAGAACCACCTAAAGAAGCACCACTTAATACTGCAATATCAATTGAGCCATCTTTATTAAAATCACGTGTTTTTATATAATCACTACCATAGTCAGTCCATAATTGATTATTTACTTGTTGCAATACAACGGTCGTTACACTATTTGCAACCTTGGAAACAACTTTATTATCTTCGATATGAATACTGGATTGGGGAGACCCTGCACCTGAGTGCCACACATTAATATTTGCATTTGCAGAAGCCATCATTGCAAGCAATAGGGCAGACATTACTAATTTTTTAATTAATTTATTCATACTACAGTATGATCATAATGAAAGCAAAATGTTCAAGTTTTTTCACAAAGGTCATAAATAAAGTCATAGGGTAATAAAAAAACAGAGACTAAACAATAAGATAAATATAAGTTAATTGACCAACGGATCTTTATAGCTATTAACCCTTTTAGTCCACCCTGCCAACCAACGATCTTCATTATTTTCTTTTGGTGAGTTATTAATTCGTCTTTGTAGAACCCTTAAGGCAGCCTGAGAAAACTCATTCAAGGCGACAGTACCAACTTCTACTCGCGGCATCTCCTGAAGCACATGCAACATCCCCCAGCCTTGATTTTGATAATGTTCTGTTACTTTTAAGCCAGTCCCTTTAAAGTTAATATAATCAATTAATGGATACCAACCCCCTTTTGTATTAGCCAAGGCATTATAATTGTTTTTTACTTTTTCTCGCTGACTCGCTGAAACTTTGCTTAATATTTCTGGGATTGACTGATGAATACGGTTGAGAAAAAAGAGTGTCTGTAATTCTTTGGTACTCTGTAAAATTCTCCTTAATTCACGTAGCTCAGGGTCATATTGAGAGGCTAAAAATGCAGGCTTTGTTTTCCAAGGAGCGCCTCGCTCACGAGCACTTTGCAACCAAAAAGGAATTCTCACTTGATTTTTCTGTAAATAATCAAGCAAGCGAGGAAAAGTTTCATCAAAGCGCTTATTAACACCTTCTGGATACCAAATAAAATGCCCAATTCCGAGTGAAACAAATTTTTCATTTTCATTCCAGATAATTAAGTTCTTGCGTCTTGCCGATGTCTCATTAAAATAGATACGCTGACTAATCAACATTAATTCACGCTCAGATAACTTGGGTTGCTTTACATCAACGGGATAAACAACGGATTGCTTAGAATCAATAGGATAAACAACAGGTTGCTTAGTATCAGGCAATACGCTGTAATCTTTTTCGGATGAACTGCTAGCCGCTATATTACTGACAGAGCGCCCTGTACATCCTGCCAATAATAGACAATATAAAATGATTATTAGAAAAAATTGTTTTGACATGCAATATAAAGTCCATGGAAGATTTGCTCAACCGAAACTCTACATTATAACTATAAGAGTGTTAAATTATCTCGATGTATAACCTCTGACTCATCAATATAACCTATTTTTTCTGCAATTTTCTGACTAACCAAACCCTTTATTTGTAAACATTCTGTTGCCGAATAGTTACTTAAACCTCGTGCAATGACCTTGCCCTCTGAGTCAATACAATCAACCACATCGCCACGCCTAAAATCTCCTTGCACAGCAACAATACCTACTGCTAATAAGCTACGACCCTGTTCCTTCATAGCAATGACAGCACCTTCATCAAGCTCTAGCTGACCATTGACATTAGCCTGACTTGAAATCCACTGCTTGCGTGTTTTGATACGCTTACCCTCTGCGGTAAGTAATGTACCTAATTCATCACCTGCAAAAATACGAGCCAATACATTCGACACTGATCCTGAACAAATCAGTGTTGAACAGTTTGAACGTGCTGCTGCCTGTGCTGCCAATACCTTTGTACGCATACCGCCAGTACCCACTGTGGTTCCTGCACCACCAGCAAAGGCGAGTAAATTAGGATTTGTCGCTGAATCTAAAGCAATTAACTCTGCTTGATCAGACTCTCGTGGGTCTTTATCATATAAGCCTGATTGATCCGTTAAAATAATCAATAAATCAGCATCAATAAGATTTGCGACTAATGCAGCTAAAGTATCATTATCACCAAGACGGATCTCTTCCATTGCCACAGTATCATTTTCATTGATAATAGGAATGGTATTTAAAGTGAGTAAAGTACGTAAAGTGCTACGTGCGTTTAAATAACGCTTACGATTAGCAATATCATCATGAGTTAATAATATTTGTGCCGTTTGTAGTTGATACTTTTTAAAATTATTTTGGTAGGCTTCAATAAGCCCTGCTTGACCTATCGCTGCTGCTGCTTGTAATTTATGTAAAGATTTAGGGCGATCAACCCAGCCCATCAATCCCATACCAACAGCAACCGAACCAGAAGAAACGAGAACAACCTCTATACCTTGCCGCTTTAACTTGGCTATTTGAGCAATCCAAGCAGATAAAGCTTCAAGATCCAGTTGATTCGTATTGTGTGTTAGTAAGGCACTACCAATCTTAACAACACAACGCCGAGTTTTTTTAATAAGCTCACTACGTTTCGTCATCACGATCCAAATATTGCATAATATCGTAACAAAGTTGCTGTGTTCCTTTGCCTGTCACTCCTGAAACAATAAAAACCCGCCCTTTCCATTGTGCCTCTGCAACGATTTCATCACAAAAAGATTGTTGTATCTCTTCAGGAATAAGGTCGATTTTATTGATAACCAACCAACGCTCACGCTGAGCAAGATCACCACTATAGTTAACTAGCTCTTTAGTAATAGTCTCAATCGCTTTTGCAGGGCTACTGGAGTCTAAAGGATCTATATCCACCAGGTGTAATAATAATTGAGTTCGCGATAAATGCTTTAAGAATTGAATACCCAGACCAGCACCATCAGCCGCCCCTTCAACTAAGCCAGGGATATCAGCAACAACAAAGCTTTTATGTACTCCAACATAGACTACACCTAAATTGGGATATAAAGTGGTGAAAGGATAATCTGCGACCTTTGGTTTGGCCGATGAAATTTGCGTAATCAGAGTAGATTTACCTGCATTAGGCAAGCCAAGCAAGCCAACATCAGCCAATACTTTCATTTCTAAGCGTAAGCTACGTAATTCACCTGCTGTACCCGGTTTCATTTCTCTAGGTGTACGGTTTACTGAACTTTTATAACGCAGATTTCCTAAACCATGAAAGCCACCCCTAGCAACTAATAACTTTTGCTCAGCAGCTAAATCACCAATTTGCTCATTAGTATCATGATCATAAACAATCGTACCAGGAGGAACGGGAACAATAACATCCTCACCTCCTGCGCCTGTCATATTACGACTACCACCCTTTTTGCCCCGTTTTGCTTCAAATAATCGTTGATGACGGAAGTCTGCTAATGTGGTCTGGTTTTCATCACCTAGGAGGTAAACATTGCCACCATTACCCCCATCACCGCCATCAGGGCCACCATATTCAATATATTTTTCACGCCGAAAGCTAACACAGCCATTGCCACCGTCACCAGCTTTCACTCTAATCGTTGCTTCATCAACAAATTTCATAATATCAAGTCCAATGAACCTAAATTCCTAAGCACTGCTGACATAAGGAGCAATAGAGGAAATATAAATGGGGAACTACAGTATTACAGAATAATACATTAGTAGCTAAACATAATAAATCGAACGATTTTTGATTGATTGTGTTTAGGCACTTACAAAAAAAGCCCCGATAGTACGGAGCTTTTTTAGTACGACGACTATTGATGATGAACTAAAATAGGATTCATATCATCAATAAGCGCTATGCTAGTACATCAATCGGTTTAAAATAGAGCTTCACGTCGTGAGCTATTGAGTTCTTACTTGTAATAGTTATTCTATTACTAGTGAAAAAATAACAACTATCTGAATGGACTGATGTATTAGCTTAACTAATCAACAGCCAATATTAAGCTGTTGCTGTTAATGGAATAATATTAACAAACTTGCGATTACGTGGACCTTTAACAGCAAATTTTACTGTACCATCTTCCTTTGCAAATAAAGTATGGTCTTTACCACAGCCCACATTCTCACCTGCATGAAAACGTGTTCCACGTTGACGTACAATAATACTACCTGCGCTAACAAGTTGTCCACCAAAGCGCTTAACACCTAAACGTTTTGATACTGAATCACGTCCATTACGGGTACTACCGCCTGCTTTCTTATGTGCCATTTTCTTCCAGCCTTATTAAGTTTGACTTGCTACCCGTTATCTACGCATAGCTTCAAATAGTTATTTATGCAGAAATACCAGTGATTTCTACTTTTGTTAGGTACTGACGATGACCTGTGCGCTTTTGGTGATGCTTACGCCGATGAAATTTGATTATCTCAATTTTCTTACCACGTTTTTGCTCTTTGATTGTACCCGTTACTTTGCCACCCTCAATAAAAGGCGTGCCAATTTTAACATTTTCACCTTCGCCAACCATTAGGATATCTTCAAAGTCTACGGCTACGCCTTCGTCTGAATCTAATTTTTCAATCTCGATGATATCGCCTTCGCTTACACGATACTGCTTACCACCTGTTTTTATTACAGCGTACATTGTTAATTTTCTCCAAAAATACCCTATGAAAAAGGGAGCGGAATTATAAAACTCTATGAACGAAGTGTCAAATATCATTTGGGTCTTTCTATGATTAAATTCTATTAAGATAAAATGATTGTCCAAAAAATAGTAAATTCAGCATCTTTTACCTAGGAACAACCGTTATACTCTTAGCGACGATGATATTAAGCAATGCATCACATGACCTAAGACGTTATAACGTAATTTTAATAGGATTACACTTGACACAGTGCAGGCATCTACCTAGCATTCAGCCATACTTGACTTAACCGATACCCCCAATGAATTTCACCTCTATTTTAAAGCTAGTTGCCGACGATATGGATTCGGTCAACACCTTAATTCAACAACGATTAAAGTCCGATGTTGTACTCGTAAATCAACTCAGCACCTATATTATTAATAGTGGTGGCAAGCGAATGCGCCCGCTATTAGCACTATTGATAGCCCGTGCCTGTAATTATCAAGGACAGCGTCATATTGATATTGCCGCCATCATTGAGTTTATTCATACAGCGACTTTGCTACATGATGATGTTGTTGATGAGTCTGATTTACGCCGAGGCAAGGACACCGCAAATAATGTTTGGGGAAATCAAGCCGCCGTATTAGTCGGTGATTTTTTATACTCACGCTCATTCGAGATGATGATCGATGTCGGTCAAATGAGAGTGATGGAGATATTAGCAGGTACGACTAATATTATTGCTGAAGGTGAGGTTTTACAACTACTCAACTGTAATGATGCTGATACTGATGAAAAGCGCTATATGGAGGTTATTTATTCCAAAACAGCTAAGCTTTTCGAGGCCGCTTGCCTTATTGGTGCCGTACTAGCCGAATTAAGTGAGGTGGATCAACAGTCTATTGCACGCTATGGGCTTCATTTAGGTACGGCTTTTCAACTAGTTGATGATATTTTAGACTATAGTGCTTCTGCAAAGGAGATGGGTAAAAATGTTGGTGATGATTTAGCAGAAGGTAAACCTACTTTACCTCTGATCATTGCTTTACAGCGATGCTCAGAATCTGAAGGCGTTATTATTCGACACGCCATTGAAGAAGGCAGTGGTATAGAGCAACTGGATACTATTCTTGAAATTATAGAATCCACTGGGGCTTTGGAGTACACCAAAACTAAAGCTGAAGAACAAGTTACTCTAGCGACTGAAAGCCTTAGCTGTCTCACTGACAATAAGTATAAAATTGCTTTAGAAGAGCTGGTAAAGTTTACGGTTAGCCGAACACATTAAGATTAGCATGTAAAGTTTAATCTTAAACCACTCAGAGTTTTTAAATCCACCTCTGAGCTTAAGACGTTATTAAAACTTTTACCTTACTTATAAACGCCATACTCATAAGAACCATAGCCATATTTATGCTTACTAGCAACGTAACCATTATAAATAAAGCCATTAACTGTCACACCTGAGTGCTTTAAAGTAGCAAGTGAGTGCTCAATTTCCTCGATAGGATGGTGATTATTATGCACGACCATAAAGACCACCCCAGCATGTCGACCAATCACCACAGGATCAGTGACAGCATTTACTGGTGGGGTATCAATCAGTACGAGATCATATTTTTTAGAGAATGAAACCAATAATTCTGCAAAATAGGTGTTCATTAGCAGCTCTGATGGGTTAGGTGGAGTACGACCACACGTGATAGCATCCATACTATGTTCACCTAAAGGTATCGAATGTACCGCCTCCTCAACTGAACACTCACCACTAATTAAGTCTGACAAACCTAAAGTAGAAGAAGGAAGATCTAACACTTTATGCAAATAACCTTTTCTCATATCAGCATCAATTAATAGTATTTTTTGTCCACTATTCGCTAGTACCGCTGCAAAGTTTGATGATATAAAGGATTTTCCCACCGAAGGTGAAGGCCCTGTAATCATTAAAACATTATTATCGGCTTCAAATAAAGTGAATTGTAAACTCGTTCGTAAACTACGTAAACTTTCTATCGTGGGGTCAGTAGGATCTTGTAATGCTAATAATGTTTTTTGTATCCTGCCTCTCTTCCCTTTCGCTATTAATTTATTAAGCTTACGATGGAGGGGGATCGTTGCATAAACAGGGATATTCAGTTTTTGCTCTAAGACATTAGGGTCAGTGATCATGCGGTGCAACATCTTACGCACAAAAACAAAAGCAACACCTAACAATAGACCTAACATTCCACCTATTGCAACAATAAGGCTTCGTTTGGGCTTAACTGCACCCTCATAGGCAACTGCCTTATCAACAACATGGACATTTCCCATTTTACTTTCTTTGGCTATTTTAAACTCTTGAATATCATTTAATATCTTAAAATAGATCTCATTAGAAACTTTTCGATCACGTTCTAATTCCAATAAGTCTTGTTGTTTTTTAGGTAGTCGAGTGACTTGGGATAGCATCTCTTTTTTACGTTGTTTTAGCTTTGACTCCTGTATTACTAGCACTTTCAGCCGAGGGTGGTGTACTGTATATTGCTGGCTCAATTCTGCTTTTTTTAATGCAAGCTCTTGTAGCTGCGTATCAATTCCTGCCACAACCCCTAACACCCCCGTCGTTTCCACTGACATATTCGCTGTTTGATGGCGTGTTCGGTATTGACTTAAGGCAAGTTCTGCTTCTGCTAATGTTTTTTTAATAGGGCCAAGCTGATTTTCAAGGAATACAAGTGCTTTTCCTGCCTCTTCCTTGCTATATGATTTATTAAGTTCTAGATAGACATAGGCAATGTTATTGAGTATTGCAATCATTTTAGCTTTATCCGTTCCATTCAACTGTAGTTGAATAACACCTGTCTTTTTACCCTTTTCAGTAATTTTCAAAGTATCTTGTAGGTTTTTAATGCTAGCCAAGGGGGATTGTTTTACTAAAGAATAGTGTGTTCCAGGTAAACCAATCAGCTTTGATATATGTATTTCAAACTGATTGTTTTTTGAGAAAGAGAGCTTATCAATCTTGCCCTTCATTAATAGTATATCCCCATCAAAGACCTTATAACTTCCTTTCTCTCCAGCAATAACGAGCAGTGCTTTATTAAGAAAAGAGTCTGGCACGACTAATGAGACTACTTCAATAGATTCATTACCCCAAGCATATTGACTAGCAAAATCATCCCATTGACCCCAAATTTGTGGTGGCTTTTCGACACTGCCCTTATTAAAAAAATGATGATAAAACAAACCTAGGCGCTTTATTCGTTGAGGATTTGCAACAATATCTAACTTTAATTTTTTTACAACCTGCCCTAAAATATTTCTTGATCTCAACAGTTCAAGCTCTGTTGGAATGGAGCTTTCAGCTCCAGATAATCCTGCAAGCCCTTCAAGCCCAGGGACTGTAGACGTCTTTTTTTCAACTTGCAGAAGTGTATCAGAAGCATAAATAGAAGGTTGCCCATACGCAATAATTAATGCCAAACCACAGGCAATAGTAGTAAAGAATACTATTGTCCATTTACCATCAAGTAGAGTAGTGAATAATTCGAGAAGATCTATCTCATTATTATCCTGCTGCACTGTTTTTATATTATTATCCATTGTACCTTGCTTTTTTTAATAAAAAACTAAGAGAGCTTATTAAGCCAAGCTTTTAAACCTGAATCAATACCGAGTAAAGCTTCTTCAAAGGCATCAACACCTCGCTTATAGGGATCCATAATTTCTGTATCACCTTCCCATTTACCAATGAGATAGACCTTTCCTCTTGCCGCTGGATAGCTTGAACGAATAATATCCATATGCTTATTTTCCATTGTTAAAATCAAATCAACTTTAGAGACTAAAAGACTATTGATTTGCTGAGCACAATGATTCTCTAAGTTAATACCTTTTGCTGTCATCAACTGTACCGCTATAGGATCAGCTGGCTTCCCAACCAATGCACCAACACCTGAGGAAATAACATTAATATCTGGTTTATAATCTTGCAATAGCACTTCTGCCATTGGGCTACGACAGATATTGCCCACACAGACCATCATAATATTTTTAAACATAATATAATTAACGTACAAAGCGCTCCACTGATGATGCAGTTGATAAAAAAGGTAAAACCTGTTGAATTACTCGGCTCCAGCGAGAAACAGGGGCCGCGGTAATATAAACAATATCTCGCTCATGCAAAGCAAATTTTTCAGCTAAGATCATTGAATGTATCGACTGTAATGTTAACTGATAGATGACCGGCAAGCCACGAGAATTACTGCTTGCACGTACAACAAAAACACCACGAGGATTGGTTGTTTTTTCATTAAACCCCCCTCGATCACTCAGTGCTTCTGCCAAAGTCATACCATGGTCTTCCATAATAATAGTGCCAGGGCTCTTTAGCTCTCCCATCATAAAGACCTTTCTCAGCTTTTCTGCTTGTGCTGTTTTTAAACCCGTATTGCTGTGTAATTGCTCAGGTCTCTGGATATGCAATGCATCCCCGCCCCATAATACATAGTTATGTGAATTATTACCCTTTAATAATAATTCCTCTAGATCAACAATAATTCTTTGCCCGTTCGCGCGTGTTAATAAAGCCCTTTTGGGTGACTCAATACGTTGATAATCATTAGAGCCTGAAATGCTATATGAAACACCATTACCATGAGATCTTGATTTAGAACGACTCAAACCCTTGACTTTAAAAGACATTTGCTTCAGCCCACCCGCCCCTGCTATCGCATCACGTACCGTTAAAGCCGAACCATTGATAGGATAAACTTGTGCCTTTGATACTTGACCTGATATAGAAGCATGCTGGCTTTTATAAGAGGCGATAGAAACACTTATTTGCGGATCTTTCAAGTATTTACCTAACTTAGGGAGTAACTCTGTTCTTATTTGTGCTGTCGTACGCCCCTTAGCCAAAATTTTTCCAACAAAAGGAAAAAAGATATAACCTTGATTGTTCACCGTATAGCCTGTTACCGAAGCCCCTCGCTCAGAAGTACTGACATCTTCCACTCCAAAAATGTTAATACCAAGAATATCTTGTGACCCTATAAGGTAATTATAACCACCAGTCCCTTTAGCATGCCCTACCACTTTTATTGAAGGCTTCATCCTTAATCTAGCAACATCATCCTGCTGTTTAGTAAAATAGGTATCTGGCCGACTAAAACTATTGACATTCCTAAAACTCAACTTAATTAAATGAAAATTATGACCACGATTAAAACGTCTATTGTGTTCATCATTATTGGGGTTATATCCTGGCATCCCTGGTGTTGTCGCACAACCAACTAACAACACTCCGATCACTAGTTGTAGTAGTATAAATCTTAGCTGAGTAGCATGAATATTATACATCTTTTATTTTACCTATTTATGAAATTATGTTCATCATTACTGGGGTTGCATCCTGACACCTCAGGATTCTTGTACAGTCAGTAGCTAAAATTTCAGTAGTATAAAATTTTAGCTAGGCAGCATCATATTATACATCTTTTTATTGATTGATTTAGTGAAATATGATTAAGAGTTACCTAAAACTTCACTAAAATTTATTTTATACCTACTAGAAGATATAGCTATATTTTTAAGGTTAAAACCAGTGAAAAATCCTTTTCAAGTTGATGTAATACCGCCTAGGCTCATTGAATGTCTACCACTCTGACTTTATTTTTAACATAACATATGACAATGACAGTACAATATAGTATGTCGCTCAAATTTTTTAAGAATAACAAAACCTTCTTAGCTTCTCAAGAATAATAATCTTGCATCAATGTTCAGCACCCGCTATGATACACAATAATAAATATTATTATGGACAACTTCAATT
>JAGLEV010000041.1 GCA_023144895.1 Thiotrichaceae bacterium | reverse complement strand
TGGTGGTGGAGCTGGTGGTGGCGGCGGCGGTGAAGGTGGCGGTGGCGGCGAAGGCGGCGGCGGTGATGGTGGCGGCGATAACTAAATAGCAACAACAATGAACCCTAGGCATTAACAATACTTAGGGTTCTAACCACCATAGAATTACAATAACTTCCCAATTAAAAAGCTTAAATAACGCTAAACCCAATAATTAAAAAAAGGGATAATTATTATCCTGATCAAATACCTCTATGAGTGAAAATATTCATCACATAGAAGAAAATAGAGCACTTTTAACAAAAATATAAAGCTCATACAAACCAAAATAAGGCTCACATGACCCTAATGCGCATCACTACATTAACAATCAGCCTCACCATAACAATCTCTAGCTTCGCCAACATATACACATGGACAGACGAAAATGGTAAAACAATCTATGGTGACAACCCGCCTGAACATAATATTCAAGAAGTTATACCACAGGAATTAACAATAATCCCTGCTTATACAGACCCTAATGAGACCAACCAATCCAACATATTACAAGATACAGAAAAAAGGACTGAATACACAACATTCAAAATCACCACTCCAGCTCATGACAAAACCATACAGGTCAACACTGGTACTATCGACATTGCCATGGAGCTCAGCCCTACACTATCGGACAAAGATCGTATCTTCATCTACCTTGATGGGAAGAAAGTAATAAAAGACAGCCAATCTCTCAGTGCCTCACTACAAAGCCTTGATCGTGGAACACACACACTATTCGCAGTCGTCCGTACAGAAGAAGGTGATGTATTAATTAATAGCAATACGGTAAAATTCCATCTACTAAGAAGCTCTCGAATTCACAAACGAAGCTTTCATTAAAATAAAGCCTTACATCAATCAATATGTTTTGTGAGAATGCGACAGAACTATTCATGTCAGTGCTTAACTAATAATAAAAATAAATCTGAGAACAATCTAAATGGCTCTTGCTACCGTTTATAGCCGTACACGTGACGGTATTAATGCACCTCTTGTCACTGTTGAAGTCGATATAGGTATTGGTCTACCCAGTCTATCGATTGTTGGTCTTCCTGAAACGGCCGTTAAAGAAAGCAAAGACCGAGTCAGAGCCGCTATTAGCAACTCAAACTTTGAATTTCCAACCAAACGTATCGTTATTAACCTTGCACCTGCAGATATTCCAAAAGATGGCGGAAGGTTCGATTTACCCATTGCTCTAGGCATTCTTGCAGCCAGTCAGCAAATACCAACAAATAGCTTAGCCCATTATGAATTTATTGGTGAGCTTTCATTAGGAGGACAGCTTCGTTCCGTTAAAGGAGTACTTCCTACAGCATTTGCCTGCAACGTAGCTCAGCGACAATTATTTCTTCCCCACCATAATGCTGAAGAAGCCAGTCTTATTAGCCAATTAACCGTACTTCCTGCAAGCAATCTAGTAGAAATATGTCATCACCTACAAGCACTTAAACAGGTGTCACCATTGACACCTTCTCAACAGTTGAATACAAGTCACTACACTATTGACATGAGCGAAGTCAAAGGACAGCAACATGCTAAACGTGCGCTAGAAATAGCGGCTACAGGTGGGCACAACCTCTTAATGATTGGTCCACCAGGAACGGGAAAAACCATGATGGCTTCTCGCTTTCCAACTATTTTACCACCAATGACTGAAACGGAAGCACTAGAAGCCGCCACTATCGCCTCTATTAGTGATCAAGGTTTTAGCATTACACAGTGGGGATTACGTCCTTTTCGCGATCCACACCACACCTCTTCTGGTATTGCCTTAGTCGGTGGTGGCGCAAAAGTACGTCCTGGTGAGGCTTCTTTAGCTCACAATGGTGTATTATTTCTAGATGAGCTCACCGAATTTGATCGTCGCGTACTTGATGTTCTTCGTGAACCATTAGAAAATGGAAAAATCAGTATTTCTCGTGCGACTCGCCAAGCAACCTACCCCGCTAACTTCCAGCTTATTGCAGCAATGAATCCTTGCCCACAAGGTAGAGCTTGTGATTTTAAAGATCATTGCCATTGTTCACTAGCACAACAAGCACGCCATCGTTCACGCTTATCTGCGCCCTTCTTAGACCGAATCGACTTACATATAGAAGTACCACGACTCGAACATAGTGAGCTACAAAAAGCCTCCATAGGAGAAAATAGTCAAACCATCCGTCAACGTGTCAGCCAAGCAAGAGCAATCCAGTACCAGCGTCAACACTGTAGCAATTCAGCGCTGAGCAATACTACCGTTGATCAGCATTGCTCGCTCAAACCTACTGATAAAAAATTACTAGCAATGGCGATGGATAAATTCCAACTCTCAGCTCGTGCTTATCATCGCATCCTCAAAGTAGCGCGTAGTATCGCTGACTTAGCAGGAAGCAATATGATAGAAACAAACCACTTAACAGAGGCACTCAGCTTTCGCGACTCACCTTTATTGCAAAATCCCCAATTAAAAAATATTGTAAAAAGATAATTAGCACCCAAATAAGATACACTGGATAAAAATTATCAACATCAATAACCAATAATTTAATGACAACCAACATTCAAGAGCAACAAATTTGGCCAAGCTATATCGATAGCCGTGAACAAAAGAGCATAGAAGTAACACAAGATTTGCTCATTGAACGTGATGGCAAACAATATGCAGGCACTCACCTTATTCTCGATATGTGGCAAGCTCAACACCTTGATGATCTTGACCTCATAGAGCAAACCTTGCGGCATTGTGTTGAAATTGCAGGTGCTACCTTATTACACATCCATTTACACCATTTCACGCCCAATGGCGGGGTCTCTGGTGTCGCTGTCTTAGCGGAATCACATATTAGTATTCACACATGGCCTGAGCGCGATTATGCTGCACTGGATATTTTTATGTGTGGAGATACTATGCCAGAAAAATGCATTGATGTATTACAATTAGCATTTGAAACAAGCACAGTCAATACGACCACTCTACTAAGAGGTGAAGTACCAGTGAAACAACAAGGAAGTTAACTAATACCAATGAAATACTTACGTGAAATGAAAGAAACTGATATTAATGCCGTTGTTGCATTAATTGAAGCGCATGATGAAGATGATGCGGAACAAGCAGAAAAGGAATACCGTGAAATGGGAGGGCATTTTGATCAGTATGTCTTAGAGTCAGAAGGAAATATTATTGGCATTACAGGCTATATTACTCCACCTTCTTGCGAGCGTACCCATTGGCTATCATGGACTTATATTCATCCTGACCATACCAACCAAGGTCATGGTCGTACCATGCTGACCGAATTAATCGACCACATCAAAGCCCAAGAAGGTCGCAAACTCTTTATTAAAGTGAGTGACTATGTTGATGAAGAAGGTAAAGCGGTTTATGCCATAGCATTACACCTTTATCGATCACTCGGCTTTAGAGTAGAGATCACCCACAAAGATTTCTATGATGAAGGCGAAAGTCAGCATATCCTCGGTCTACGTTTAAAGCCTGAGCAGCCTAAATTCACAAAACCAGAGGAATGGCCTGTACAATTCAACTCTGTCTATGAGATTGCTGAAACTGATGATAGCTATAGTTTTGGTTGGATCGATGATGCAGATGAGCTATTTGACGAAGATGACGTACACAAAGGCATCGACAGTGTGGCTGATGATGAAGGACGTATGATATTTTTGACCTTTCCCTCTGATTATTTAAATATTAAAGAACCACTGGTTGCAGCAGGCTTTCGACTCTCTGGTACCCTTCTCGACTACTTCGATGATGGTGTACATGAATTACATTTTACACATAAAGTTAATTAGGATTTATCCAATGAATAAAGTTTTATTAGCAGGTTTAGTTTTTAGCGTATCAACACTTGTTGGTTGTGGACAAAGTCCATCATCTAATATTGATTTAGCACGTGTGAGTACCGTTGCTAAAACAACCCTAGAATCTATGGGTTCTGGTGAGAAAAAAGGCAATGCGGATGCAGCAATTGCTGAGTTACGTGAAAAATTTGAAAAAAACCTTAACAGTGCTACTCCAGTCATTTTTTCAGAAGGTTATGTTGGTGTGACTAGTGAAAAAGATGGTTCTTTCAAAGGCTATCATGATGCCAATAAGAATAAAGCGAAAGATACCGGTGAAACCGATCTATTTAAAATTGAGATTGATGGCAAAAATAACCGTGTACTGGCTTCCAACCCACAAGATACAGAAACAGAATCTAGTTCATTCTCTGCCTCAGGCATGATGATGGGTATGATGATGGGTATGTTAATGGGCAACCTAATGAATCGCCAACGTTCATCAGGTGCTGATCCATCACAAAAGAAAACAACATCAACAAAAAATAGCTCATCAAGAAGCTCTTCATCCAATAGTAGCTCTTCAAGAAGCTCGTCATCCAATAGCAGTGCACGTTCACGCTCTGGCTCTGGTAGTCACTCTCGCGGTAAGTAAATAACACCACTATCACTCAAACGACGAGTCTATTCCCTCTGCCTTAGACATCTGGCAGAGGGAATCCCATACCATCATTTTAAAAGGTATTAAGATAGGTTAACATCCTAAACTTTTTATACTACAAAGATACCAAAAGACTCATGCAGGACTACTCCAAACTTAGCAACCACCAAAGTGGCATACTTCTTATCTCTATTCTTATCGTTGCACTTTGTGGCATCGCTTATGAATTAATTATTAGTACTGTCTCCAGCTACCTATTAGGCAATAGTGTTTACCAATTTTCTCTCACCATTGGTTTTTTCATGTTTGCCATGGGTGTTGGCTCCTATTTTACCAAGCTACTCAGTGACCGCTTAATACAGAATTTTATTAACATTGAAATCATTATTTCACTGGTTGGTGGCATTTGCAGCATATTGTTATTTATCGTTTTTCCACAAGTTCGTGCACTCTACGATGTCACCATGTACAGCCTGATATTAATTATCGGTGCATTAGTGGGTATGGAAATCCCCATACTCATGCGTATTATGGAGCACAAACAAAGCACGGGTGACTCCATCGCCAATGTGCTTTCACTGGATTATATTGGCGCACTGATTGGCTCAGTTGCCTTTCCTTTATTCCTGCTTCCGCATTTGGGCTTAGTGCAATCATCCTTTGCAATTGGCTTAATTAACATCCTCACCGCCTTAACCAATATCTATTACTTCCGACGCTATTTAGAACATCCCAAGCGTCAAACTATCGTTGCTCTTAGCATCCTTGCAATGCTCACCTTATTTATGATTTTTGGCACCGTACTCACTCGTTATGCTGAAAAACATCTTTATTTTGATGAAGTGATTTACAACCAACAAACACCTTACCAGAAAATTGTTGTCACAAAATCAGCCACTCACAATGAACAACGTCTCTATATCGATGGACACATTCAATTCTCATCACGCGACGAATACCGCTATCATGAAGCACTCATTCATCCTGCTCTCTCTATTGAAGGCAAACGAGATCATGTATTAATTCTTGGTGGTGGCGATGGTTTAGCGGTGCGAGAATTATTAAAGTACCCTGATATTAAACATATCGATTTAGTTGATATTGATCCAGAAATGACAAGAATTAGTAAAAATCTTGCCTTGCTCAAACGATTGAATAAAAATAGCCTAAGTGATCCAAGAGTCACGGTTTTTAATGCTGATGCCTTTAGCTTTATCAACCAAGCAGGTCGACTCTATGACCGTGTGATTATCGATATGCCTGACCCGCATAATGAAGCCATTAACAAGCTTTATTCCAAAGAATTTTACACCATGATCAAGCGTCGAATGAGCACTGATGGCATTATCGTAACCCAAAGCTCTTCCCCCTTTTACACTCGTAGAACCTTCTGGTGTATTAATAGTACACTAGCGCATATTTTTGGTGACACACAACCCTATCAAGTCACCATTCCTTCCTTTGGAATATGGGGATTCAATATGGCAAGAGTCAATCAATCTCTAGCTTCAGTAAAATATAATTTTATCAAGGATACTCTCTTTATTACTCCTGAGATCATGCAAGCAGCTAAAATATTTGGAAAAGATATTGCCAAGCTGGAGAGTAAGGTGAACTCAATAATGGAGCCAAAACTCTACCAATACTATATTGAAGATTTAAAACTGTAGAAATATTACTGACTGTTATTTAAAGTGTCACAATAAATTTTACTCAGCTGACTTAGTGTAGTAACGGCTTTTGTCATCTCTAAAATTAATGTATAACAGTGAAAGAAACCTGCACAATCACCAATATAGACTGACCTTATGGAATATTTAAAAGAGTATCTTGATTATTTTATCTTTGGCACACTAGGATTTATGAGCTTTATTATGCTGTGGATGGTTGTTGAACGTTATATTTTTTATGCACGCATCAAACTAGAAGATTATAGCCACCCAGAAGAGCTAAAAATTGTACTCACTGACCACCTTACTATACTCTCCTCTATTGGCTCAAATGCCCCCTATATTGGTTTACTTGGTACTGTTTTTGGTATACTCATTACCTTCTATGATTTAGGTCAAGCAGAAGGGAAGCTCGACTCTGGAGCTATTATGATTGGATTATCATTAGCCCTGAAAGCAACTGCGGTTGGTTTATTGGTCGCGATTCCTTCTATCCTTTTCTACAATGCCTTACTACGAAAAGTAGATGTACTCACCTCACGCTGGAAACAACAAAATATACCCTTTAAACCATGAAGCAATTTGATCAGATCAATGTCATCCCATTTATCGATATCATGCTCGTACTGTTATCGATTGTACTGTTAACGGCGACCTTTATCTCCAAACAACAAATTGATTTAGAACTACCTGCTGCAAACCAGTCAATACCAGCAACAACAAGCAATCAAGAAGCGATCTCCCTATCCATTGATGCTAAGGAGAAGTTTTACTTTGATGGTAAAGAAATCACACCCAGTCAATTGGAGAAAAAACTAGAAACACTCGATAAGAAAACACCTCTCTTACTCTCATTTGATAAGACAGTACCATTTGAAAAGTTCATTTTTATTATTGACTTATTAAAAAAGTATCACCAAGACAACTTCTCTATAATGGTTCGGAAACCATAGCCTTATGGGGAAGGCTCAATGAAAAAACATTTATTAGGCTTTATTGTTTCAGGAGCTATACATTCCCTTATTGCTATCGCTGTCTATATCAGCATAACCGCCTCTGATCCTGTCAAAGAAAAGCCTGAGCTCACCCCTTTAAAACTAGCAATGTTTATTGAGCCTGAACCTATTCCTAAGCCTAAGCCTA
>JAGLEV010000040.1 GCA_023144895.1 Thiotrichaceae bacterium | reverse complement strand
TAAGCCTGAGCCTATTGCTAAGCCTAAACCTATTGTAGAACCTGCCGTAAAACCTATTATTAAATATGCTCCTCCACCAGTAAAAACTATCACTAAATCCTCCAAAAATACTAAAAAAAAGCAGTTAAAAAAACAGCATTTAGCGAATAAAAAAGCACAGGATAAATTAAAACAAAAAAAACAGGATCAGAAAGAAAGTAAAATAAAACAAGAGCAATCAAGAAAAGAATGGCAAGCTAAGAAAGCCCTAAATAAAAGAAAATATGAGCAGAAAAATGCTAGAAAAAAACAACATGAAGAACAGAATAAATTAAAACAAAAAGCCAAACAGGAGCAAGATAAAAAAGAGTGGCAGGCAAAACAAAACAAAATAAAAAGGAAAGCTGAGCAGGAGCATGATAGAAAAAAACAACACGAAAAACAAAATCAGCTAAAACAAAAATACAAACAAGAACAAGACAGAAAAGAATGGCACGCTAAGCAAGCCCTAAAGAAAAGAAAATCTGAGCAGGAGTATGCTAGAAAAAAACAACACGAAAAACAGAATCAGCTAAAAGAAAAAGCCAAACAAGAGCAAGCCAGAAAAGAATGGCACGCTAAGCAAGCCCTAAAGAAAAGAAAAGCTGAGCAGGAGTATGCTAGAAAAAAACAATACGAAAAACAAAATCAGATGAAACAAAAAGCCGAACAAGAACAAGCCAGAAAAGAATGGCACGCTAAGCAAGCCCTAAAGAAAAGAAAAGCTGAGCAGGAATACGCTAGAAAAAAACAATACGAAAAACAGAATCAGCTAAAACAAAAAGCCAAACAAGAACAAGCCAGAAAAGAATGGCACGCTAAGCAAGCCCTAAAGAAAAGAAAAGCTGAGCAGGAATACGCTAGAAAAAAACAATACGAAAAACAGAATCAGCTAAAACAAAAAGTCCAACAAGAACAAGTAAGAAAAAAGTGGCAAGCTGAGCAAGATTTAAAGAAGAAGCGTAGTGAAAATGCAAGAAAAGTCGCCGTTCAACAAAAAATGGCTCAAGCACCAAGACAGTCTGCGACGAGAGCGAACCCTGCCCCTGCAACGAATGGACATCTTGTAGCAGGATTTAAAAACTCTGTGCAACAAGCAATAAATACCAATAAGAAATACCCTCGTAGAGCACACCGTCGTGGACAACAAGGTACGGTTGTTATTAGCTTCACTCTTTTGCGTAACGGCTCAATAACCAATATACGAGTCACTCGTAGTAGCAACCATAACAAACTAGATCAAGCCGCAATGAAAGCCGTTAGAAGCATTAATGGTAGAATCCCCATCCCCAATCAGCTGAACAAAGCTAGCTGGAATTTTTCAATACCTATTCAGTTCAGGTTACAATAGAAAATACGCTTAAAAATGATTAATCATCATCATCAATATAATCAGCTCCACTACGCAACATCGTCGTCGATCGTGGCGCATAAATATCAGCAATTCGCATAGTGAAAAAATTCAGCTTCAATGCTGGAATTAAATCACGATAAATCTCATTCTCTATGGGTGAAAATTCTTCACCACTACGCTCCTCTGCAATCATATTAAACTCAACAGGCAACTGCTCAATATCAATCGATTCTGTTAATTTTTTTGGCAAATTCTCAACCCGCATAGAGAAAGAACCTTTAGAACTAATCATTTGATTAATACGTTGGTAATAGTCACCTTTTCCACCTTTTTTTGAACTTTGTATCTCGATGATTTTTAAGCGATAAACACCATAGTAACTCAAAAGAAAATCAATCTTAATATCACCCTCTTCCTCAGTGATTAAAATCTCCATATCAATATCACGTTGTAAACGTAAACGCTCAACATCATCCAGCTCCAAACTATGCTTTTGTCTAATTTGACAATCCAACAAGGAAATCCAATGCGGTGAATATTCTTTTAGAAAACCACAATAGGTTTGTTTTCGTTCCCCTGTATTAATAACAATCACAACACGCCGATGAATATAACGCTCTAAAATAGGATTATAAACATTACCCATTAGACCCAATGCAGAAGTACTGATATTTTGAATATATTTATTTTGTTGTTTTAAAGAACCTACCCCACTGCTTTTCATACGATTAAGAAACACACTAAGTGCCTCATTAATCGCATCATTAAAGGCATTTAGGATATTACGAAACCAGCGTGAAAAACGTAGAATAAAACTAGGATTAATTGTATTACGCACCTCTTTTTCTCTACGCAACTGATTCTTAGGAGACAGTTCATTGTGGTAACGAAAGAAAGCCCAGACCTTAGAGAGTTCATCTTCTTGGATAATATAACTTGTTGTCATATCACCATAAGAGTTCTGGTGAGAGTCGGTATAAATAAACTCCAATCCATTCGCATAAATACGTGCCTTTCCCCACACATTGACATCATCCTTATACTGCATAGTAATATGAAAATTTTGCATTTCACGTAATACACGATCTCGTTTTCGACGCTGCAAAATATTAGAAAATAGAGCCGTAATAAAGATTAACGCAATACTGACCAGCAATACCGTATCCACTAAAATTTCTCCTTAAAAACAATGTTAAAATCACTAGCACACTCGTTTAAAGTATCGTTTTCTATGGTGTTTCAAGTCGTTAATGACTTGATAGTGTCGTAAGTAATTATCAACCATCATGGGGGTCAGTATTTGCTATTATTGCCCTGAACTAATCGCTGACACATTCACAATCATTTGATACTGCTTATCGACAGTTGCAACACCATTATAGTATTGAACTGTGCCTTTAATGGTTTTCATTTTGGCGCTTTAATTATCGACTCTATAGTATTGACTTTATTATGAATAATATTTTATTTATCACTTGCATTGATATATTAAATTAAGCAACTAGAGAACTTTTTATTCAATTCAATATCATATAAGCCGATAAGGTGGTTAATACACATGCACTTTGATTGGCTTTTATCTATACTTAAGAACAAATATTATTCACCTTAAAGAGACACATCTACAATCAACGTAGATTATGCACTGGGGTTTTCTCGCAATAGTCCATTACAAGGGGTAAGACTATGCCAATACATACTATACCAAATAGTAATACTTCTTATTATCTCATCTGTTATAACGCAAAAGGCGTTGAGCGAAATGATGACCCAGATACCAGCAATGGCATCCTAAGCACTGTCGTAAAAGAACAGGCGAACCAAGGTGACTACACTGATATTTTCTTCTCTAGCCATGGATGGAAAGGTGATATTCCTGCCGCTATTGCACAATATGACTTATGGTTTTCCACCATGTTGCAATGTGGCAATGATATTGCTCGTTTGGAAGCAAGACCACAGGGGTTTAAGCCTTTAATTGTTGGCTTACATTGGCCTAGTTTACCTTATGGAATGGAAGAACATCGCCCTATCAGTGCAATAGCAGTAGAAAATGAGGAGGATGAATACACATTCGATGATTTTTCTACTGCTACAACAAAGACCAATACCACTCCTGCTAAGCTTGATTACCAAGCCATTGCTAAAGAAGTTGTTGGTTCAAGCGATAGCGCCGCAGTGACTGCAATTCAAACGATCTTTGATGCTTCTGCTGAAGATGCTAGCCCTCGATACTTAAATGATGATTTATTAGCAGCCTTTGAACAACTGATGCAATCAGCTGAGCTAAAAAAAGGGACTGAGTTTGCCGCACCTGGTGAAGACATTCCTGAGTTTGATTTTGAAGAATTTTATACCTTGCTATTAGAACAAGAAGATGAAGACCTTAGCGACTTTGGCATTATGGACAAAGCCTATGGTGCATTACTTGGCGCACTTTCTCAGCTCTCCTTCTGGAAAATGAAAAAAAGAGCACGCTTATTTGGTGAAAAAGGTGCAACTCAACTACTGAGAGAATTACAGAGTCTCACCAATAGCAATACACAATTTCATCTCATGGGTCACAGCTTAGGGGCTATCGTTATGTCCTCTTGTATCACAGGGCAAGGGGCAAAAGAATCACCACTACGCCCTGTTAACACACTATTTTTGGTACAAGGTGCGGTTTCTATCTGGGCTTATTGTCATGATATTCCCCTTAATGCAGGAACAGCAGGCTACTATCAATCACTAAGCTCAAGTGACCATATTTCTGGTCCAATCATAGCAACTCACACCTTTAATGATACTGCAATAACCACCGTTTACACCTTAGCAGCCAAGGCAGCATTCTTCCAAGGCAACAGCTTTGATCCCATGTCCTTACCACAACATGCGGGTCTCGGTGCTTATGGCATACAAGGGCATGGCATCCCAATAGAAAAACGCACACTGGGCAATAGCCAAGAAATTTACCACTTCAAAGCAAATACCTTTTACAACCTAGAAACCAGTGAATACATGAAACCACAATCAGGCGTAGCAGGTGCTCATAGCGATATTGCTCATCCTGAAATAGCCCATGCTTTCTGGGAAGCTATTCGCTAATAACACCCATTATATACGGAAAAATTATGGCATCACTACAGTCTATTATTGACAATAACACAGTAATCTATTTTGGCAACACGCATCACAATACACTCTATGATGACCCCGATCTTTGCCAAGAAATTCAAACGATTCTGAGCCTCCTTGGCTACTACCTCTACACGATTGATGGAAACTTTGGCTTAATCACCAAAACGGCACTACAAGACTTTATTGAGTCTGAAAATTTTAGTCATGACTATTTGCTCACCCCGACGGTTGCAGAGTTTCTCCTCCTGCGCATTCATCTTGGTGAAAAAGCCATTCCTTCGAGCTTTGATCAAGACAAACCCTCATTTCAACAATCTGTAATAAAAACCTGCTTGAAGCAGGGTCTGCCACTTAAAACTCAAATGGCATATATTTTAGCAACGACTGAACATGAAACCAATGCAACCTACCAGCCCGTTAAAGAAGCCTATTGGTTATCGGATGCTTATCGCAAAAAACACTTCAAATACTACCCCTATTATGGTCGTGGATATGTACAACTCACTCATGACTATAACTATAAAAAATATAGCAAATTACTGGGTATCGATTTATTGAATAACCCTGATAAAGTCATGGATCCAAGTCTCTCCCTCTTTATCTTAGTGCATGGCATGGCGACTGGATTATTTACGGGAAAACGACTGGGTTTATACATTAATGCCAACCAAACAGATTACGTCAATGCACGTCGTGTGGTTAATGGTCGAGACAAGCAACATCATATTGCCAAGCTCGCCAAACGCTGGCATCAACGTTTATTGAGTGAAGAAGAAAACTTACTCATTGATGATAATTTTTCATTTTCTTTAGATCAAGAAAGTGAAACCAACGATTTGATCACTCAGCAATTTAAGCGCCAATTCTAAACCATAAAAAAAGGAGAATTCACATGTTAACAGGAAAAATCAAACTACAATGTGGTGCGGTCAATATTGAAGCTGAAGGGAGTGAAGAGTATTTATTAGCAATTTTTCAACAAAGCATTGCACTTTGTAAAAACGCTGATACGGATACATCAATACCTGATGATCAGGATTCCGATGATTTTGGCTTAGATGATTTTGTTCTCAGTGAGAAAAAGATTCCCATAAGCTTACTCCAACGACGGCAAGCTCAGAACCATATTGGTCCTTATATTATCGATAAGAAAAATAATATCTACGTTGATAGAATAATCGATGACTTTACTACTGATGCCATGCATATTCGCTCTGATGACAGCGTGATACAGTTCTCCAAACAGGGCAAGATCACCGATAAAGCCACTCATGGTACAGCACACCGTGATGGTATTCAGCTTATTCCAAAGTACCATCGATTCGCAGGCGGCATACTTAAAAACGTAACCATTTCTTATGCCAATATCCATGCGAGTGATTCCAAGCTACAGGGCATCTTTGGCTCCGATGGGCGTTTTGAAAATATAACGATTAGCCATTGCAAACTCTCCACACCAAGCGAACACGGCATTGCCCTCAATGGATTAAAGAGCGGTAAAATTAATAGCAACCAATGTCATGACAATGCTCGTATTACACTAAATCCAACCCGTCTTGGTGGTGGTACCAATATCTGGATTGCCAGCGAATTAGGCAATAGCAATACCTATGAAGCGATTCGTGGACTTGATAGCAATAGAGCGCTGACGATTACTGACAACCGTAATATTTTTCTAGATAATGATGAGCAAGCAATCAAAACCTTCCTACAACGTAATATCTCTCGTCGAGATAATGCAATGGTGATTATGAACTTTAGCTTTGATTTGTTCTATCTCATTTTAGAGATCATGTCACTCAATTCAAATGAACCTAGAGACATCCTCCAAGCCGTTAATTTAGCCGTTATATTTGAGGATAAAACCAAGATTATTTATGATCCATCTAACTGTTAATTAACAAACTATCAGAATACAGGGCTATTGGGGTATTTATGAATCGTATAGAAGATGAGGAGCTAATTCACTTTAATGGTATTAATGGCTCTACAGGGGCTTATCTCTTTGAAGAAATAAGCGCACAGCATATAAGTAAAGTGGCTCAGGGTCAGCCGATGACTTCTGAAGAACTAGACTTACTAGAAAGTAAAGAAAACGCTAAAGCCGTCGACCTTTCAGTAGAAGGTGAAGGTGGCTTTCGACCCATTGAAAAAGCAGGCTGGGCGATTGTTATTGCTGATAGTCTGGCTAATCGTAGCGAAGTTATCGAAGCGCTCTACCCTCTCATTGAACACCGCACACAACAAGCAGGAAAATTATTAAAAAAACGGCGTTATCGTGGTGGTTCAGAAGTTCGTATTAGTCGGTGGCTAGCACGGCAAGGTGCTGGCATGGGGGCGGTTGATCCTGAAAATATGCCTTATTATATTTTGCTGGTAGGCTCACCCAAAGATATTCCCTTTTCATTTCAATATAATCTCGATACCCAATATGCTGTGGGGCGTATTTATTTTGATACTGTTAAAGAATATGCAATCTATGCCCAGCAAGTTGTACGCCGTGAAAAAGAAAATACCACACAGAGCAAGCAAGCGACCTTATTTTCTGTTAAAAACAATCATGACCGCTCAACTCAACAAAGTAGCCAATACCTTATCCATCCACTCTATAAAAAGCTCAATAGCGTACATTCAAACTGGTCATTAGAGCTTGTTGAGAATGCAGATGCAACAAAAGAATCCTTGCATTACTTACTTCACCAAGATAAACCACCCTCTTTTCTTCTCACCGCTTCACACGGCATGGGCTTTGATCAAGAAGACCCTCGCCAAGCGAATGATCAAGGTGCATTACTCTGTAGTGATTGGCCAGGAAGACACCAGTGGAATAAACCCATTCCAGAAGACTTTTATTATGCAGGTCGTGACTTAAAAACTGACCTTAATTTACAAGGCATGATTGTGTTTATTTTTGCTTGTTACAGTGGCGCGACACCACAATATGACAATTTTCGTAAAAAAATAACGAATAAAGCAGAACAAATTGCAGAACAAGATTTTATTAGCCAGCTCCCTACTCGATTATTAACCTCTGGTGCTGGCGCTATTATTGCTCATGTGGATAGAGCATGGTCTAGCTCTTTTATTGGTCGAATGCGTGCTGACAATACCGCGTCGATTAAAAGCTGTATCGATCAGATATTACTAGGCAAACATGTTGGTCATGCGATGGAAGCAATGAATGATTATCATGCTGCACAGGCTTTAGAAATGGATGCTATTTTGGATGACTTGAGTCGTGAGGATGGATTTCCTATTAGTGATAGCGAAGTGAGTAATACTTATATTAGTCGCAATGATGCAAGAAATTATATTGTATTGGGTGATCCTGCCGTTCGATTAGTGCTGTAAATTTCATGTTGTCTCATGTAGTGCATTCAAGAAATCTTTGACAGCAACACCCTACCCGTTGAAAATAATGAGTATTATTAATAACTCGCTCTAAATCTAGAGCGAAGACATTAGCCTATACTCACTATCAATTTTAATCATCAATCCCCCTAAAACTCATTAATATCTCAAATACCCCCCATCAATATTTCTAAGTTAGATAATTTATCGCCAATAGACTATGATAAACAGCACCTAAAACGACAATAATACAGCTCAGGTAGTATGAAAAACAAAATTATAGAAAATACAATGAATTCCTATCCTATTGAACAGTCATTTAAATTACCGTTAGTAATGACAATCTTACTAGTACTTATCCCTGCACTCACCTTATACTTTAGTTTTGGTGCTTCCAGTGATACTCCACGTGCGCTTAAGTTATTCTTTGGAAACTGGATTTCACCGATTATTCTCTGGTTTTTCATGGCAAGTTTTTTCCATCTATTGTTAAAGAGAAAAAAGTTAATAAAAGAACAGAAACAAGCAGATATACTTGCTAAGCAGGTTTTTCCAGCCTCTTTGACTAATCATCTTGATGGTGACATCGATGGCTCACTACACGATGGTCTGCAAACAGCAAGCAAACAACAAGGCATCCCTAACAATAACTTACTACTAACGCGGATTAATCTATTCCTCAATCATCATGAAGACGATATTGATGACAACTTTGGTATCAAGGAACGAGAGCAAATGAAAGGCTCTTTCTCACTACCACGCTTTATGGTTTGGGCTATCCCTATTCTGGGCTTTATTGGTACTGTTTGGGGGATTAGTAATGGTATTGCTCACTTCTCTGATGCAATGACGAGTACCCAGTCAGTGACCGATATCTCTTCTATGTTGAAAGATAACCTTCCTCTCGTCACTAACTCACTAGCAACCGCTTTTGATACAACCTTGCTAGCTCTTTTACTGAGCATCCCTTTAATGATGTTAATGCTCGCATTGGAAAAGGAAGAAGAAGCTTATCTCATCAATCTTGATGAAATGTGGTATCACGATATTAAACCACTATTACAGACACAGTCTGACAGAGTAAATACAGTAATAACCACAGGATCAGAAGTAGAAACAGGCGTAAGCAGTAGCTCAGATAACAGCACACAAGTGGTTGCCAATGAGATCAAACAACTCAGCACTCAAGTAAAAGCCTTGCAAGAAACCATGGAAGACTTATACGAAACTATCTTCACTTCTAAGTTAACGGATAAAAGCTAACAATGGCAATGTCACGAGCCATCAAAGCACAACGCTATAATCAAGGACAAAAGCTAGAAATTAGCCTCTTTCCTTTTTTAAGCATTTTTCTTTGTGTTATGGGTGTATTGTCATTTATTAATGTATTGAGTAGCTTTAGCACACCACAAAAAATTGAACTGACTGCAAAATTAGAGCATGGCTATAAAGTGGCATACCAGATTTTTAGCTTGCCTGATGGAATGATTAGCTTACCTCCCGTCACTCACTTACAAAAATTAAAAGAGGCCGTTGATAATACTGATAAGAAAACCATTGAGGAAATTATTCAGCGCCGTAAAAAAGCAATTCGTACACTAGAACAACAGCCTGGATCAGCAATGGATATTGCCAGTTCAGCAGATATCATTGATATTGTGCAAATCACACATGACATCCGTGTGCTTAATGAGCTTGCGCTGAAAGCTAATCATCTTTATGAGGAATTTTTACTCTTTGGTATCTACCCCAATGGTGGGCAGGTTTATCAGAAAATACGTGATGTGATGACACTATTGCAAGATGCTCGTTCTATTAGTATCGGCTTAGAGCCTCTTGATCCCAATTGGACGCTGAATATTAAAAAGAGTGTCCAACGATAATGAATAACTTAATTAGCCTTGATTCACTCACCGATATTGTATCCAACTCTGTTGGCATCTTGATTATTTTTGCTGTTATTAACCTGATTCATGATGATAGTAAAACTTACCAGTTAGAAATTCCAATAGAACATGCCACTGAGTTAAAACCTATTTTTTTTATCGCTAAAGGTGATCGTATTCTCCCGATAAATATGACTAAAATATTTGAAAGTACAACGGTACAGATCACTCAGGGAATGTCTGAGAATAAACGTATATTTCCATTGGATTATTTTGGGCTGTATGGACAAGTCGATAGTAAAGAAAATAGTGGAATATCATTCCATGTACATGATATTAGCCAATGGTCTAAAACTCAGGCTCTAGAAAAAAACACATCAGCATTACACAAAAGCATTACCCATATTGACCCTAAGACACAATTTGCTTACTTTTTTGTTTATGATAGTGATGATGAAACCGCATCCAATGGTTTTGAAGCCTTTCGACAAGCGAGGAAATATCTTAAAAAATATCATATAAAAACAGGATGGCAACCCGTTAGTGCAGAAAATCCGATGATTATCTGTGATGAAGCATTTAATGAAAGCTGTACTTATCTGCCAGCCTATTTAGGTAAAGATACTCCATGAGCACACTATTTTCACAACTCAGAAAACGTTGGGATCTAAAAGAAGATATATCCAATAAAGAGCTACTTTTTTATGTAAAAATAAAGCTTAAAGAAGATCCTGATAATCCTGAATTAATTTATGTTTTAGCTGAGTTACAACGTCATTTAGGTGAAACTAAAGAAGCAATAAAAAGCTACAAAGAAACGATACAGCTCACTGATCAGCGCACTCAGCAACGAGGAATATCACTAGAGCAACAGTTAGTACTACGACGTAAAAAGGTATTTGAAACATTCCTATTATATACTTTATTTCCTTTCTTAGTGATATTACTCAGTGCCATTATTTACTGGAATATGTCAAATAAACCAGAGGAACTCAATGGCAGCAATAAAGAACCGCAGTTTGCCTTTACCAACTGGCTTGCTAAACGACAACTCGTAGAAATAATGTCAACCTTAAAAAAGCAAAACCCAGAAATTAGTTTTGAATCCAATGGTTCAGTGACACAGTCAACTGAGGATTTTTTATTATCATTAATGAAGCCTAACTCACTGAGTCAGCTTAAACGTGAACAACAAGAATCACTCGATAAAGGTAAAAATAAAGGCAAAGAGGCTCAAGCCCGTTTTCAATGCGCCCATGAAGCTCCCGTACAGTGCACAAAACAAGAAATGTCTCTTGCCTCAGGAAAGCCACGTAAAGGCGTTGCAGTATTAATGCAGTCCTACTGGGCTATTCTAAAAACAGAAAAAGACTGTAAAAAACTAGAATCATCAATAGAAACCATTATTAAACAACTCAATTTTAGAGAGTCAGAAAAGGAAATTAAAGTTATTCTTGATAGCCTTTCTATTGAGTGTTTTTCTCAAGCGAAAGATATAGAAAACACCTTAAAACAAGCGAGAAAGCTACAATGTACTGATAGCAGCTATATTAATACCATCTACTGGTACAAAACGATTAGCTATCACCGTGCAGGTAAGATAAAGGAAGCACAAGCTGCCTATCGATGTTATCAAGATGCGTTAAAACATGCCGAAAAGATAGGTGACATCACCCTTTCTGAAGTTGCTTCACGCCACCGAGAGTCAGCCGTACTGGCATGGTTATATTTTGGTGACCTACCCACCGCGATGAATGAGTTAATAACCGCTCGTAAAACACTGAAAGGGCGTAAAAATAAAACCGCCTCAATGCTTAGAGTTATTTCAGAAATCAACCTTGATCTTATGGAAGCCTATGTTACTGATAATGTAGATATTGAAACCTTTAAGGCGCTATTGGAAGAAATCAATAGTAGTGGCTTACTCACTGATCCTTACAAACAAATCAAGGATACATTAACGGCTATTTATTATCTCCAGAATAAAGATAATGCGACGGCTATCATTTCACTTCAGAACCTTCGTAGCCGATATAAACTGATCCCTGAATTTATTTGTGGCTGGGATTGGTCTGGTTTTATTCATAGCTTAGAAACATCGACTTATGATAAAGAAATGAAGGAGAAAATCATTAAGTTAGTCGCTGTTTCTAGCTGTGAAGAACCTCAGCCTATGGAGCAACGCATCAAGAGTATCGATCAAATCTTACAGTGGATACAGGCACACTAATGCTTAATAAAATTATCTTCTCAAGCATTCAAAAAGTACCCCATAGTCTCAATGCGATGACGACGGATATCTTTGAAAACCCGAGCACTTATACAGGGATCATTTATCCACTACGCTATTTATTAGCACTGCGCTATCAAAAGCTAAAGCTAAAAATACTACAATCCTTTCGCCTCAATAAAATTTATCCTATAGCGAATGAAGATTACCAGAGCCTATTAACACAAGAGCTTATCGGTGGGGGGAAGTACAATACCCAGAGTCAATTCTTTTTAGTAAAAATATTTCAACCCATTATTATCTATCCTCTACTACTAATTACTTTAGCATTAGCAGGTTATCACTTTTATAATCAACAGCAATTACAACAGATAGAAAATGTTATTACCCACAAGCTACCTTATTTTTCTGACTTATTACACCAAAAGCTATTATTAAAATATAGTGATGGCAATAGTGAAGCAAAGCATAAAGGTTTTGATCTTCTGATAGACAAAATACAGCAAGAGATACTGGATGAGCTACCCGAACGCTATGGCATAAAAGATCGTATTGCTGAACAAATTATTAAGCTTAAAGACCCTACAACGACTAGCAAGGAGATTCTCTTAGGTTTCAAGTCTGTGAATAAACTCTTTGATGAAAAAGGGATACCTTTTTATCTCTCGCCAAAATCATTTTCTGTCCAATGCTCATCATTAATTGAAAGCACTAAGGAAGAAAAGATAATCATCAAAAAGATAGAAAAGCGCATGGAGGGTCTTGGTAAGAAGCTAAAGCTTTGCCGTACAACGATGATGACCGCCTACAAGGTAAGCCAGCGAAATCAGCTTTATTATAGGGATACAAGTTCAGATAAAGCGACAAAGAAAATAGAGCTACCTCTTTTTCATGTAGAGCGAATTGACAAGGTTCCTGCCGTTGATGGTGCTCTAGGATTAACCTTTAAAGATTTAGGTCATGGCTCTATTATTCTTAACGATAGAATTTCTCACTTTGAAGAAGAATCGGTTTTACCCGCACTCACCTTCCAAGGACGTAAATATATCATCCCCTATTGGATACAGGGTGATTATGAAATAGAAGAAGCGATTACTAAGGGTTATACAAAAGATCTTTTTAGTATTTACACAGAGCCTGATGAGCGTACTAAGATAAAAGTAACCATTAAGAAAATTATTAAAAATAAAGAACGAATGCTCAATGCCAAGCTAGAACAAACTTTGCAACGCCCTAAGGACAATACAAGTCGTAGTAATTTATTTGGGGGTAGTTTTGATGCAATTAGCACTTTATTAACTCAATTAGATAAAAAACCAACCGATCAGAAACCTGCTGAATTAGTACTTGATAATAAAACTAAGGCACTATTAAAAAAGCTTAATGATGTCATATTACCCAGCATTGAATACCATGAGGCTTATCATCAGATTGATAAGAAGCATTGGCAAGATTTAGCGTGGATAAAAACATTATTTAAAGAGGAGTTAACGGCTGACGGGATTGATCATACTTTGGAAGAATTAGGTGCTTATCTTTCGCAACTTGCCAGTACGGAAAAAGGACACAATATATGGCTGAGTAAAATACTTATCTTCTCTCTTAACCCTATGACCAAAGGGCAAGCAGAATATTTTGCCTCTAGCATGATACTCAATGCAATGGATTCTATGGATCAGACAGGAAAGGTAACACCCCATTACGATGCGAGCGTCAATAAGAAAATTAAAATCTACAAAAAACTGAGCAACTATAGTAATAAAGAAATACGTCTATTAGCACAAATGACGTATGAGGCTTTATTTGAACGTAGCGTACCTGAACTCAAGCCTTGAATTCTCTGGTGAAGAAACTTATTATTATCGTATTATTTTTAGTAACTTACCTATTCACTGGCATTTATAGTAATAGAGAGTTTGGTGAGTTATCTTTATTTATAAAACACAAAGCATGAAACCTTATCTTGAGTTAATTCAACAATCCGAAACTCATATTGGAAAAGAGCTTATTCAACAATCCCTTACACTTGCAAACGAGTAGAGATGGTATTACCAAATATTCACTTTATTCAGAAGCTCCATTTTGAAGTTCTTAGCTCTAGATACCCCACCCTAATTTTTAATACTTTTTGTATTCTAATTTCGGCAGCAATCAAATAATTATGCTAAAGATATATTCTAAAGCAACATATTTGATACTCAGCATTAAAGGGATTGACTGTTAAAGACTATGCCCCGAAGAATGTGACACGCAATTGACATATTTGAAGACCTCAAGAAAGTAACAATACATTCTCAGTAAGATGCGTTAAACCACGCTTTTTAAAGTTTGGAGCCTCATTCAGTACATCTTTTGATGATAAGCATTCAATAGTAAAGTGCTGTTGGTAATAATCATTAATCTGTTCAGTACTCACAGAGAATGGAGGTCCACTCATTTTTTCTTGATCATATTCAAGGGTGATTAATAAGATCTGAGTCTTTTGAGGTTGCGCTAATCGTAGAAGATGCTTAGCATATTGGTTACGCATAGACTCTGGCAAAGCAATCAAGGAAGCTCGATCATAGATGATGCCACAGCCTTCTAATTGCTCTGGCTTTAATGCAAAGAAATCACCACAATAAAGGGTAATATTACCTGATTGCCAGACTTCAAACTCACCTTCTATTGTGCGACTGACTTCAAGCTTATTATGGCTAAAGAAATCTTGTACAGCAATGGGACTAATTTCACAGCCAATAACCTCATAGCCTTCATCTTGTAGCCACAACATATCTAGCGTTTTACCGCACAATGGAACAAATACTTTTTTATTTTCCATTGACTTGGTAACATGTGGCCAATATTTTATTAGCCATGTATTAACCTCTAGTCCATGAAAACCGATTTGACCTTGTTTCCAACGTTCATACCAAAATGTAGATTCCATTTGTGTTTCCTTTAGCAGTAAGTCTAGTACACCATCATACGACTAAACGCGTTGTTACTTCAATCGTTTGACAGAACCATTGAGGAGCAAGGTCAATTGTATGATTTACTGAGCTACGCATTTGGCTATAATCTATCGCTTGATTGAGCAGGTGATTAAGTGAGGAACGAGTCACTGCCTTTTTATTATATTCACCATTAAATTCTTCAATTGCACCTTGCTCCAACAAGTTTGCATCAAAGGGGCTATCACTGATAATAAGCTTGATATAGTCCGTTGTTTCCTGAATACCTTGACTCAATAAAGCATCAGAAATAATCCACGTTAAAGTGCGACCTTCTAGAAAGTTAAACTGACACTTTTCTGAATCACCAGAGGAAGGAATTAATAAGGCTTCATTAGCATCAACCACTATTTTCCGACGACCTTTATCAAATAGTAATAATGCACCATATAGCTTAATTGCTGGCAAGTTATCAGGATTACAGCGAGCTGAAATTGTTATCTTTATTCCCTGCTTACCATCAAAATCCAAGACAATATCTTCATTACAATACTCTCGACCATTAACGGTAATAAATAATTGCACACTGTCCCGACTTAAGTCACCTTCTTCAATATTTTCAAGTGCTAGCTTTTGCTCCCATCGTTGAATATGCTCTAGTGCGAATAGCGTTTCTCGTGCCTGTAATTTGGGTTCAAAGAGTGGCTTAAATGACAGCTCATTCACAATACCAATGAAAAACTTCCCTTCCTCATAAACTATCTGATATTCAGCGGCAGATTCATCATGAGTAATAAATAATGAAGGCGATAATTTTTTGTGTAAAGTCTCTAGTTCACTCAATAGACTGAGGTAACAATCATTAGGAGCATTGATACTAAATTTAAGTTTACTCTGCTGTGATAAGATGAGTGTTGCAGGATAATTTTGTTTTTTATCCAATTTTTGTAATACGGTAGAGTCATATAGCTTGCTTTTCCCTGCCAAGGACTCACACACGGTCACTATTTTGCTGGAAAAAGACAACTCAGGATCGACCGTTAGAATCAGTTGATCCTCTTCACCTAGCCCCTGCATAAAACCTTGACTCAACCACCAAGCATCATTTTCATAGCTTGCTATTATACCAATGCTACGCTTTTCATTACCTAGAAATAGTTGTTTAATTTCTGATTTTGATGAATATATTTGTGGTGTTTGTAATAAATTATGTTGTCGAGTCAAACGACGCACATGATTGAATAGATTAAAATAATTCAAACCATTGCTCTGACGATTTAAAAGGGAAGCAAGTGAGTAGGTAAACACACCATAAGGTCGGCGTCGAATCGATTTTTCAATCGAAGTCTCTGTACTACGGCAGGCTGATAGCAAAATATGCTTGCCTTGTGGCACTTGCCCTAAGTTATCTGCCCAGCCTTCTTCTTTGGCTTTACGATAGAAAATAAAATCTTCTGACTGTCTTGGTTGAGTCAATAAAAAAGTATGGCGAGAACGAATATCCTTGCTTGTCCGTGTTACCGAGCCTGAATGACAGCTATCAATGATAACCACTACCTGTGATAAATCTTGGGGTAATTCTGATAGTAGAAAGCGTAGCTCTTTGTCGGCTAAGAGCGTTGCCTCGACCCCGCTGTCATAACAAACCAAAGTATCCAGTGCTTTATCCGTATCAATTGTCCAAAAATCTTTATGGGCAGGCTCGCGGGAACCATGACCCGAAAAATAGAAAACAACAGAGTCCCCTGCTTTCGCCGTTTGGAGATGGGATTGGAATGTAGTGACTATATTATTTTTCGTCGCTTCATCGTTAATGAGAACTTTTATTTGATTCTCAGGGATGGCAAAGCGGTCGGTATAGAGCTGGTGTAGGAGTTTTACATCATTGGTGCATCCACGTAGAGCGTTTATCTTTGGAGATAAGTAGTGGTTTATACCGATGAGGAGGACTTTAATCATTCCGACATAACAGCTTGCTTTAACTTAAGCCTTTTAGATTTTTCAAAGCAAAAGCCTGACACACTCTCGCCATCTAGTTTTTTATTGATACAGTTGAGATATTTTTCATCAGTAGTGATCCATGTTTCATAGCGCTTTGCAAGAAAGCCCTGCTCTTTTAGCCCTCTAAGTATTAACAAGCATTTTTCCAAATAAGATCTTGTTGTTGCTAAACTTCCCTGTCTTTCATATAACTTAGCAATAGCATAATATGACGCAATAGAATCAATCTTAATCCAAACATAGTGATGCCACTTATCCATAAGATCTTCTCTAATCGCTAGCGACTTACGATGAAACTGAAGAGACTCATCATATCGTTTTAATTTACCCAAAACTTGTGCATAACGATATAGGTTATACGCACTGAGTTTAGGATATTTATAATCACGATTATAATCTTCAATATTTTTTTTCGGTATACTTCTATCAATATCGATTGCTTGTTTTATTTTCTTTAAAGATGATTGTAATACCGTGATAGATTGACTTTCTTTAGACTGGACATCGGCTAAATAAGATAAACTTTTTGAATAAAAATGATTATACTTATACTTTGACCCTTCTATTTCTTTATCAGATAATTTCTTAATAATCTCCAGTGCTTTACTCTGATACTCAACAGCCTGAGTATAAAGTTTTCTTGCTTTATATAACTGACTCTTAATGGTGTATGTCTTAACTAAGTTAAGCTTAAAGTCATTATTAATACCCAAACCTTTAATACGCTCTAATAATAGAATACTTTTATTAATATGCTTCATTCCCAGTGTATATTCTCTTTGTAACAGTAATGCCTCAGCAGCACGTCTAAAAGCAGTTGAAAGTAATAGGATAGAATTATTACTTTGTTTATCAACTTCCCCAAGGTTAAACATATTATAAGACTCCATAAAATCTTGATTAGCTTTAACAATTTCTGATAGTTTTGCCATAGGCTCCAAGTGCTTATGAAGAGTGTTCATCATACTTTTAGAAGCAACAACCGCTGTTTTTCTCATCGTAGCCTCTTTTTTCTCCCCCTTATATGATATAAGCACTAATGACACAACAAAAATAAAAGTTGTTAAATACAGTAAAAATTTCCACTGCCTATTATAATTAATACTTTTTTCAATAAAATTAATTTCCACTTCACTAAACTCATCTCTATACTTTTTTATCAATAACTTCGCTTCAGACAACCTAAAACCATGAAGGAAAGCTTTCCTAGAATTACCATGCTTTTTCCATTTTGAAATATCAGGATTAATATCCCCTTTAAAAACAATCAGGTCATTAGATTCATGTATCCAGCGTTGCATTCTTGGCCACTTATCAATCAGTGCCTCATGTACTAGTTCATATTGCTGGGTATGTTTATATGAATTGATATTAGAAGTGATTATTCGCGCTTTTAACAGCTTATGAAATAAGTCTTTTTCTACTTTATTTTCAGGCAAATAGTCCGATATTTGTCGTGTTGCCTCTGCTGAATCACTCAGGTGCACCATAAGCAATAATATAGAGCGCAATTTTTCCTTCTCAACGGGGTTTAAGCTTTTATAAAATTGTTCAGCATGATTAGAAATAGCCTCAGAAACTCCACCAATTTCTGTCAAACTCTCATTACTTAATTCAAAATACTTTTGTTTATCCCAAAGCTGAGTCAAGCAAAATTCAAGCAAAGGAAGCTGACCCGACTTATGATCAAGGTCTTTAATAAGCCTTTCAACAACTCCTGCTTCAAAGCTCACTTGTAGCATCTTCGCTGGCTGAACTATTGCCTCTCTCAGTTCAGAATGACTCATTTGGCAAAGTGTTTTCTTAGGGTTACTATCTAAAAATGATGCAAAATGAGGGTGTTGATAAAAATGAGTTGATGACCCTGCTCTTGTTGAAATAATAACGGTGGCAAGAGCATCGCTGGCAAGCAATGATAATAGTGTTGGAATAAATGTAGGTGCGGTGCTATAGGTGAATAACTCCTCAAACTGATCTAATAGGAGATAGACATGCCGTTTAGTCGTTTTCCTTAGAATATCATCAATGATTTGACTTAGTTCAACATCATCATTTTTTAGCATGACGGTCAGATTAACTTGTTGCTTGAGCCTTTTAGTGACGCTATCGGGATAATAAATATCACTTAAACAAGCTGCCAACTGGCTATAAGGATCTTCTAAAGGTCTAAATTTTATTATTAAACACTCTTCTTCCTGACGTAATAGTGGAATAAGTCCCGCATTAATAATCGATGTTTTCCCTGTACCACTCGCTCCCGATAAGTAAAACAACCTTGGCTTTTTGATTATTTCCTGATGTATTTCTGCGACCACTTCACTTCGACCAAAGAAAAATTGACTCTCTTCCTCAGTAAAGGCTGATAGACCTTGATAGGGGTTTTCTGGCACACCCTCTTTATCAAAATTTGACTCTGAATTTGTTAAAATTTGTTGTAGTGTCCAGTCTTGATATTTATCGCACTTTACAGCAATATTCCAAGACTCTCCTGTTTTAAGCTCATTATTATGATGCGATGAGGAGCTTAAAGAAAATGAACGAGATGTCTCATCACTTATTATCTTTACTGAGGATTTTGCTCGTAAAAAAGCATTATTTAAACTAGTGACCCCTTGGTTAGAAAAGAGTGATTTATAAAATTCTTCTGAAAAATTAGCAGCTAATGCATCATTAATGAGGCTTGTAGTATAAATTACGCTTAATAAGCCAGCATCAAGTAAAGGCGCAACTTGCTCATCATTATCACAACCATTGAGAAAAAATAAACTAGGTTTATGCTCCCATGTTGCAAAGATTTCAGCTAGATAGTCAGAATGAATCACATGATCATTAAGTACAATAGATTCATCATTTGTATGACCAGAGAAATGAATCATTGCTAAATTATTAACATGTTTATTTAACAAATGAATGAGCCGACTGGAAGTTAAATAGGGCTCATATTCAACGTTAAAAGAATCCTCTTTGTCTTTAAAGTGATTAAATAAGTCATTAATATCACTCAATTCTTTAGGTACAGAAGATAACGCTGTATGCCCAGACTTCCCCCCACTCACTGCCCCCAGCAACATAATCACTGGTTTTTTATTATCTTTCATTAGCCATCGCCCCAACGATAGTATTTCTAATTAATGATGTCTCTCAAACATATCGAATACCGATTGTTTTAAAACTTACATTAGCCCTTCTAGTTGCTCCTCAGCATAACGTGTATGACTTAAACCAATACCTGTTAGCATTCAGACGCATTGATAATAATTTTGTTATACCCCTATGACGCTTATCTTTATGAAAAGAAGCCATAATGACTTGCCCTATTGGTCTTGCCCATTCTCCCAACAAAACTAAGCCCCTAGCTAGTTTTACAAGCTATTGGATCAAAAAAGCAAACCAAAAGTTCAGAAAAACACCAAAAAATATTCTGATCACTTAGTTGATAATTTATAAAAATGCCAATAAAACAAATGGATACTATGTATAAATATTAATCCAAATAGACTAAAAAACACCGTGCTATGCTAGTTAATTAAGCACCACAGGGTTTGCAAACAAATAATTAAGACCGACTTATTACTTATTTTAAAGGCAGTGCTGATGAAGTTAAATAAGCTCTAAGTGAATAAGACAATAGCAAAACGATGACGATAGTTTTATTTCACTTTTACAAACCTTTTACAAACTCAATACACCTATCTCACCACTCTTATTTTCAGCTAGGCACAATAGACCTCATAGATCACCAACCTAATTAATCAAAATGAGATCAATAATGAAAAAACACAAAATACTACTCAATCTAGGAAAAAATCTAGGTAACTTTTTACTAATAACGGGACTTGCAAGTTTCAGCTTCAATAGCGCTGCGCGTGAAGCACCACAAATGCATTCAAAAAAAGCCACACAAATCCATCTACAAGCAGACCTCAGTGCACCGATTATGCTGAGTGGTCAAAAAGATAAAACATTTATTAAAGTCTCTTTGACTGGTTTTAAACTCGATAGCAAAGCAGATCGTACTCCTGCTAATATTGCTATTGTCTTAGATCGTTCGGGATCCATGAATGGTGAAAAGATGAAGCGGGCAAAGGAGGCTGCACTACTAGCTGTTGACCTGCTGAATAAGAATGATATTTTATCGATTATTGGCTACGACACACGAGTGGGTGTCCTTGTTCCTGCCACTAAGGTCAGTGATAAAAAACACATTAAATCTATTATTCAACGTATTCGAGCCGATGGTTCTACTGCCTTATTTGCAGGAGTGAGTAAAGGTGCAGGTGAGATTCGTAAATTTCTAGATAAAGAGCGGATCAATCGTATTATTTTGCTTTCTGATGGACAGGCGAATCAAGGTCCTAGCTCTCCTTCTGAGTTAGGTCAGCTAGGTGCAGCATTAAGTAAAGAAGGTATGAGTGTCACCACTATTGGCTTAGGAGTGGGTTACAATGAAGACTTAATGACTCAGCTTGCAGGTTATAGTGATGGTAATCATGCCTTTGTTGAAAATGCTGCTGACCTTGCTAAAGTTTTTCAATATGAATTTGGTGATGTACTATCCGTTGTTGCACAAGATGTAATGATTAATATTACCTTATCAGAGGGTGTCAAACCCATTCGCCTCCTTGGTCGTGAAGGTGATATTAAAGGTAATATCATTAAAACACGTTTAAATCAGCTGTATAGTGAGCAAGAAAAATATATTTTACTCGAAGTGGAAATTCCTGAAGGTAAAGCCAAAGAAATTAAAGCAGTGGCATCCGTTAAAGTTGATTATCAAAATATGCGTTATAAAAAACGTGAGCAGTTAGACAATCAACTCAGCGTAACTTATAGTGCTGTTGCAAAGGAAGTTAAACAAGCGATTAATCAACCTGTTGTCATAGAAGCTACCAAGCAAGTCGTCAATGAGTATCGTAAAAAAGCGGTAAAACTACGCGACAAAGGTCAAAGAAAAGAAGCGGGTCTTTTACTCAGCAAAAGTGTGAACTTTATTAAAGAAAAAAACAGCACACTGGATTCTAAAAATAGAGCAGAGTTAAACGTCTATAGTGAAGAGATTAGCAATGATGCTGAAGATATTGTTAACACTGAGAATTGGAACAAAAAACGCAAGTCTTTAAAAGCACGTGAGTATAAACTAGAGAAACAACAGAAGTATTAATAAGCAGTAAAACAAGGATTATCTATCACTTTATGAAATATCGCCTCCCGATCATTCTTGTTTTATTAATCACTCTGCCATTGCTCTTATTAGCGTGGCAGAGTTATCGCTTATTGAATAATGAAAAAGCAGTACAACAGGCACAATTTACCCAGCTTGCCAAGCTACGACAACAACAAAGCATCAATATTATTAAGGATTATTTCAATAAGCATGCTAACCAATGGCAGTCACAAATCCCACAATGGTCACTAACAGAGTCCTCTCTTAACCAAATCATTCATCAATCACCTAAAATCAACCAACTCTTCTTAATAGGTACTGATAAGCAACGTGATTATCCAATAGAAAGCACTCAATATTCTAAAAGCACCCATCATTTTATTCAAAGAATGCAAACAATATGGGATGACCCTGAACGCTTATTCTCTAATGATCAACAATACGATCAAGAGTCACAAACTATCGCGCCCCCAAACACTAAAAATTTCAAACGCAAAACAAGCAATTTTCTCTCCAGCACCCCCGTCAAAACTGTGACCAAAAATGCCAGCCCCAGTACTCGTTCAGGCTGGGCAATGTGGCACTGGGAAAGTAGCGTTATTGTTATTTATTGGCACCAATATGCTGACGATAAGATTATTGGCATTGAACTCAATAGTAGTCTATTAATGGCTGATATTATTGCTTTATTACCCGACACTGATGGTAGTGTAGAGCAACAACATTATGTACAACGCTTAATCAATGGGAATGGTCAAATTGCCTATGAATGGGGTGATAAAAAACTCAATTTCACCCAACAAAAAAACCTTCATTCTACACTACTTCCCTACCCTTTAAGCACATGGCAATTGGAGTACTTTGCCAGCCCTGATCAGCAACAAGCATTCGGTTTAATCAGCTTATTATTGCTAGGTATTTTTGCGATATTACTATTCTCTATGGGCTATTACCTCTACCAAGAATATCATCGAGAAGTCCATCTAGCTGCTCAACGTGTCAGTTTTGTCAGCCAAGTATCACATGAGCTAAAAACGCCCTTAACGAATATTCGGCTCTATGCTGAGATGTTAGAAGATAGTCTTGACGATGAACCCAAATCACAACAATATAGCCAGATTATTGTTAATGAAAGCCAGCGTCTCACCCGTTTGATTAATAATGTATTGAGTTTTTCACGCAAAGCCAAAGTACACTTAAGTGCCATCAATATTGATGAAGAGATTCATCAAACGGTAGAATATTTTATTCCTGGTTTTAAATTGCGTCATTTACAGGTTAATTTTCAACTCAATGTTAATCAACCCATTTTTGCCGATAGTGACGGTTTGGATCAAATTGTTAATAATCTACTCAGCAATGTTGAAAAGTATGCTGTGAAAGGTAAGCAGGTTGATATTATCACTGAGATCATTCCTGTACTAGAACCCAACTCAAGTGCTTATTTTATTCTAAAAATTCGTGACTATGGCAAAGGTATTACTCAGCACGCACAGAAGCATATCTTCAAACCATTTTATCGTGTGGATGATCACATTAGTGAAGGTGTTAGTGGTACAGGTATCGGCTTAAGCATTGCCCTACAACAAGCTGAACGTATGGGTGCAACATTGAGCTTAACCCCTGTTGATCAAGGGGCTTGTTTTGAATTTAAACTCCCAATTAAGGATCTAAATTAAACGATGCACATATTAATTGCTGAAGATGACCCATTAATTAGACAAGGTCTGACTGATTTATTAACTCAAGAAGGCTATCAAGTGACGGGTGCAGAAGATGGTAAGGTTGCCTTGGCTCAATATCAACAACACAAGCCACAATTAATTATCTTAGATATTATGATGCCAGAGTTAGATGGTTACTCTGTCTGTCGTGCCATTCGTAAAAATGATGAGCAAATCCCTATTATTTTTCTGAGTGCAAAAAGTGAGGAAATTGATCGGGTGATTGGTTTGGAAATGGGAGCCGATGACTATATCAGCAAACCCTTTGGTATACGTGAAGTTGTTGCAAGAATTCGTGCAGTGCGTCGGCGTTATTTAGCCAGCCAAGTTAGCACTGTAGAAGTGAGCCATTTTAAACTGGGTCACTGGATGATATTTCCTAATCAACTCCGTGCTAAGACAAATGATGGTCTCAATAGTGTTGATTTAAGTTTGCGTGAAGTGTGTATCTTAAAACAATTAAGCAATCATCCTGAAACCGTCATTCATCGTGATCGTTTATTTGATCACTGTTGGGGCTATGATCACAGTCCCAACAGTCGCACATTAGACCAGCATATTGCTAAACTTCGGAAGCGTTTAGAACCTGACCCCAAGCAACCACAATGGATTATTACAGTACATGGTGTGGGTTATCGATATGAGCCTTAAAGACCTGCATAAAATCGAGAAGTCACTAGAGGTTCTTTTTCCCCTTTTGCCGCTAAAACATTACCTGCAGAATCTTTAAGAGATCCATTGGCTGCACCAGCAAGTATTAATTGCTTAACAATATCATCGCGACCATGCATCGAACTAATCATTAATGCAGAATAGCCTCGTTTGTTCTTATGATGTAAATTGACCTTATGCTTAGTAATCATCTCCGTGATCACTGGGTAGTTATTTTCACAGGCAACAATCAATGCAGTAGAGCCTTCTTTATCAGTGTCATTCACATTGGCACCATAGGATAGCAAAATAGAAACTACTTCAATTTGCCCTGCATAAATGGCTTTTAATAGGGGAGTTTTACCTTGTTGATCACGAACATTAACATTGGCACCCTGTGATAACATTTGATGTACACCCTCAGTATTTCCTTCACTTACAACACTTAATAGCACTTTATTTGCTTCTGCCTTGCTCAGTGCAAAGCTATTGCTTGAAAATAAAATCACTAAACTCATCATAGATAAAAGTATTATTTTTTTCATTATTTTAATCCTTCAGCATAATAGAATAAGCTAAATCCAACAAAACATCATGTAGGTTAACTCTTTAGATATAAACCTACCTCCCCTAACCTTCAGTTTTTCTATTAACTCTGAGTTAATATGCTCTGAATGCTTATAGGGTAAAGATAACTAAAATACGACACTAAAGTTAAATATACCTGATTAGTGGTATGTAAGAGACAGGTAGTTAGTAAAACTTTATGGGCAGAGTTATTTGAATAAAAATACCTATAAATAACTGATAAAGATAATATATTTTTTGTCTAAAAAAAGTTCACTTTTTATTTTTCCTGTTGTTCAGCTTTAATTAAGATAAGAACTGATATAAAAGATCCTAGTCGTCATCGATTCATGAGCAAATGGCTGGGGAATAATATCGTGCTCATAAAAGTTGTAGTGAACCCGAATCGTATGATAAGGATGAGGATTAAATAGTGTCCGTACAATAGGTGCTATTTAATCCTTACTCCTGAAGGCTATATGGGTATACTGGTAAAAATATGAATAGATAGATACTGGACATCGATAAAGGCAAAGGAAAGCTGCTATCTAACAAAGCAATCAATACAAGAGGATTAAATACCCCCTCTTAAATATCATTATTCATATGATTTAAATGGTTAGCATTTGTTAGAGAATAAATTGACATAAAGCCTAATATATTTTACACACTAGTATTTGTTTAATTTCTAAAATAATAAAATAATAAAATGAAATTTTTCTCTGCACATGAACATTGGAAATCTTCCAATAAAAAACAGACCAAAGACAGCAATTTTACCTTATTTCAAGGCTTTATATTAGCTCAACCACTAATTTATAGTTTTATTGCTTGGTTTTTTTTATCAACAGTAATAATAACAGGCGAACCAGTAAAGACTTTGGGAATAATACCTCCCCTGATTGGGTTCATGGTTGGTCTTATAGGTATTATATTTTATATTATTACCACTTCTACTTTGACTCATAAACCTTACTATACAATAACTAAACTTATCTTTGGTGGATTACTCATATTTACTAGCATTATTTTGGGAATTGATTACTATTTTAGTAGCTTCTGGATATAGAGCATTTAATCTTTCTCTTTAGGTATGAGTAAATTAGGTTCAAATTAATTGATAAGCAATCAATTAATTATTTTTAGACTATTGTTATTCACAATCAAACACCCTACTATGAGATACCTCTCTAAGTTGTGGCTTTAATTGTGAAAAAGATCAGTCTTCGCGGTGTACGCACTCATAACCTGAAAAATTTCGATATAGACCTCCCTCGAAATCAATTAATTGTTATTACTGGTCTATCAGGTTCAGGAAAATCATCACTCGCCTTTGATACTATTTTTGCTGAAGGGCAACGGCGTTATGTCGAATCGCTTTCTGCTTATGCACGTCAATTTCTATCGATAATGGAAAAGCCTGATATTGATCATATCGAAGGCTTATCCCCTGCTATCTCTATCGAACAAAAAACGACCTCTCACAATCCGCGTTCAACCGTTGGTACAATTACCGAAATTTATGATTATCTACGCTTGCTCTTTGCGCGTGCAGGTATACCGCGATGCCCTGAACATGGTCAAGATTTAGAAGCACAAACCGTTAGCCAAATGGTGGATAGTGTATTAAACCTACCAGAGGGTAGCCGTATTATGCTACTAGCTCCCGTTGTACGTAAACGTAAAGGTGAGCATATCCAACTATTTGAATCATTACGTAGCCAAGGTTTTTTACGTTTGCGTATTAATGATGTTGTTTATGATATCGATGAGCTTCCCAAGCTAGCACTACGAAAAAAGCACACCATTGAAGTCGTTGTTGATCGCATCAAAGTACGTGCTGATCTACAGCTCCGTTTAGCAGAATCTTTTGAAACGGCATTAAAACTTGCCGATGGCTTGGCATCTATTCGCAGTATGGATGAAAAGAATAATGAATATGACCAACTCTTTTCTGCCAACTATGCTTGCCCCCATTGTGGCTATTCATTAGCAGAGCTAGAACCTCGGTTATTTTCTTTTAATAGCCCTGCAGGTGCTTGCCAAACCTGTGATGGCTTGGGTATCCATCAAAAAATTGATCCAGAAAAAGTGGTCGCCAAACCTGAGTTAAGCCTATCAGAAGGTGCTATTCGTAGCTGGGATAAACGTAATACTTATTACTACCAACTGATCACCTCGTTAGCAAAGCACTATCAGTTTGATATTGAAGCAAGCTATGAATCTCTGCCGAAGAAAATCCAAAAAATTGTTCTCTATGGTAGTGGTAAGACTTCAATTGACTTCACTTATATTGGTCAGAAAGGACAAATTTATTCACGTAAACATAGCTTTGAGGGCATTATTAATAACATGCAACGTCGCTATAGAGAGACAGACTCTAACAGTGTGCGTGAAGATATGACAAAATATATGTCCAGCGAACAATGCCCTGATTGCCACGGTACACGACTGAGCGAATCTGCACGTCATGTTTTTCTTGCTGATAGCAACTTACCACAGATTACTGAGCTACCCATTGGTGATGCATTAAAATCATTCAATGCCATTAAGCTCACGGGTAAGCAAGCAACCATTGCAGAAAAAGTGATTCATGAAATTCGAGCGCGTTTAGAGTTTTTAGTCAATGTCGGGCTAGACTATCTTAGTTTAAATCGAAGCTCTGATAGCCTATCAGGTGGAGAAGCACAACGTATTCGCCTTGCCTCACAAATTGGTGCAGGATTAGTGGGGGTTATGTATGTCTTAGATGAACCTTCCATTGGGCTACATCAACGTGATAATGCACGGTTGTTAAAAACACTAGAGCACTTACGCGAGCTAGGCAATACCGTGATTGTGGTTGAGCATGATGAAGAAGCTATTCGTATGGCTGATCATGTCATCGATATTGGTCCAGGTGCTGGCAAACATGGGGGTGAAATTGTTGCACAGGGTACTCCTGAGAAAGTTGCCGAGACTAAAGGTTCTTGTACTGCTGATTTTTTATCAGGACGACGAAAAATTAGTGTTCCTAAAAAACGCACTCCAACCAATAAGCATTGGCTAAAACTAGAAGGTGCGACAGGAAATAACCTCCAAAATATCAATGTGGCTATTCCTGTGGGCTTGTTAACCTGTGTCACAGGGGTATCAGGTTCAGGAAAATCGACACTCATTAATCGTACTTTATACCCCAGTATTGCCAAACATCTTAATCGTAGCTCACTTGACATTGCTCCCCATAAGAAAATAACTGGCTTAGAATATTTTGATAAAATAGTCGATATAAACCAAAGCCCTATAGGACGAACACCCCGTTCAAATCCAGCGACTTACACAGGTGTTTTCACCCCTATTCGTGAATTATTTGCAGCCACACAAGAAGCACGTTCACGAGGTTATACCCCAGGGCGGTTTAGCTTTAACGTCAAAGGTGGACGTTGTGAAGCCTGTCGTGGTGATGGCTTGATTAAAGTTGAAATGCACTTTTTACCTGATGTTTATGTCCCCTGTGATGTGTGTTCTAGCAAACGCTACAATTGTGAAACCTTAGATGTACATTATAAAGGCAAAAATATTAATGAAGTACTAGAGATGACAGTAGAAGAAGCACATGAGTTCTTTCAACCGATTCCCAGTATTTTTGCCAAGTTAGACACCTTAATGGCTGTCGGTCTTTCCTATATTACGCTTGGACAAAATGCGACAACCCTCTCTGGTGGCGAGGCGCAACGTATTAAATTAGCAAAAGAATTATCAAAACGTAGTACGGGTCGTACTTTATACATCCTTGATGAACCCACCACAGGATTACATTTTCATGATGTTGATCAGTTACTTAAGGTGTTACATCGACTACGCAATGAAGGGAATACCGTCATTATTATTGAGCATAATCTGGATGTGGTAAAAACAGCAGACTGGATTATAGATTTAGGTCCTGAAGGGGGTTGTCGTGGAGGGGCTTTAGTCGCTGAGGGCACTCCTGAGGCAGTAAGCAAAATAGCAGAATCCTATACAGGTCAATTTCTGAAGGCTATGCTCTAAATCAGTCAACCCCACTAGATTTTATTTTAGACCTTGATAGCTACTATTCCTCTAAAAAGAGTCAACCTCACTACATTTTAGAGCCTTCTATCATACGGTTCACAGGGCAACAAGAATGACTGCTGTCATACAGACCACAGAGGCAGGAACGACTGTCTCTAAATAATCATTAAATAGTAAGAGAATGAATATGCAATTTAAAACACTGACTATGGTAGGACTCACTATCAGTTTAACTGCTTGCACCTTAAATGAAGGTCAGCCACCAGAAACACTTTGCTTAAAACTTACCGAACACCTAATGGGTATTCAGCACCTAAAAACACAAAGTAAAGTGACCCAAAAGGAAAATAGTGATCAAACGCTCAGTGTCTATATTAACTGGCAAGATAAAAAACAAGGAGATAAGCCCTTAAATATGACAGCACGTTGTATTTATCTTAGTGATGCGGATGATGCAGGTGAAGACTTCAACCTACAAATAGAAAAAAGCTATCAAACTGTACCTGATAAAATGTTTATTAATAATCAAGCCGTTCGACCTGAGCAATTATATCCAGCGATTCACAACATCACAGGCATTGCCATCAAAGAAACCATTCGTACTAAAATACTCAATGAACAATAAAATGACCTGAATTAACAAATCATTTTAATTTTAAGCAGTCTCAGTTTCAGCCTGTCAAGTCATGGGCTGAAGCCTGAATATAGGCGTACCACTCACTCCTCAAGCTAATACCATTCCTCATAAACTCAGTAAATCATTAAAAATCAGCCCTACACTCTGTCTAGAGAGACCTTTTCACTAACTAATCTTATGATGATAATATTAATAATTAATTCTCATTCTCCTAATAAATTATTGATCAGTTTTCCTTATTATCACAATAATTACTTGGTATAAAAAGGTCTCTATTTATTTTTATAAACAATGTCATGACTTAAAAAACCATCACATTACTAAGGAAAACCATGAAAATTCAACGTGACCAAATCAATGAATTACTTATAGGCTGTGGGAGCGAGCACAGCAAAAGAATTAGCATTGATAATAATTATAATTGGACTAACCTCCTCACGCTCGATATCAATGCCGATCATAACCCCAGCCTAGTATGGGATTTACGAGAACTACCACTACCTTTTGAAGAAAGCACTTTTGATGAGATACATGCCTATGAAGTACTTGAACATCTCGGACAACAAGGTGATTATGAAAAATTCTTTTTACAATTTAGTGAGTTTTATCGTTTATTAAAGCCCTCTGGCTTCTTAATCGGAACCTGTCCCTCTAGAGTTTCTCCATGGGCATGGGGCGATCCATCACATACACGGATTGTCCAAAAAGAAAACTTTGTCTTCCTTGATCAAAATGAATACACACGACAAGTTGGCGTAACACCCATGTCTGATTTTAGATATTTATATAAGGATGATTTTTCTTTACATTTTTTTGAAGAAGATGAGCACCAAATACGCTTTGCTTTACAAGCAATAAAGCCATCTCGTTACAATCTTTAATAAATTTTCACACAATTATATAAAAACTTACTAGACTAAAAGAATAATAATAAAAAAGATGCCAAGGATGGACATCAACAAGGGTTATGGATAACCCGCCTTATTTTAACTTACTCAGATAGCCATGCGAAGCTATCTGAGTACCGTTATTTCTAGCCTGTATTACGCATTCCTGCAGCAATGGCATTAATCGTTCGTAATAAAGCATCAAGATAGGGTGACTCAACCTTATCCGTTCCTTCAATCGTATGACGATGACGCTCTAACAGCATAATTTGAATATGATTTAAAGGATCTAACAATGGATTGCGACGCTCTAAAGAATACTGTAAGAAAGGTGTATCACTCATCAATACATCTAGCTGAGTGGCTTTAAGCACTTGAACACAGGTTAAATGATATTCTGCACGTATTTTTCCATAAATATTCTGTGCTTGCTCCTGCTTTGGTGATTGCTCAGCATATTCCTTAGCAATATCCATTTCAGCTTTATACAATGCCATTTGAACATTACTGAGTAAAGCACCAAAAAATGGCCAGTCTTTTACCATTTGCTGTAACTGTTGTTCGCCATTGTCATTCTGCTCACAATAAGTCTTTAGTGCCGTACCAATCCCAAACCATGCAGGTAAAGTATGCCGTGCTTGCGCCCAACCAAAGACCCATGGAATAGCTCGGATGGATGAGCGTGAACGATTACCCGTACTCCGATGTGATGGACGTGAACCAATATTAAGCTGACCAATTTCTTGTACAGGGGTAATATCATAGAAGTAATCAAGAAAACCTTCTGTTTGCTCTGTTAGGTCACGATAACTTTCTTCGCCGACACGTGCCAAGGTAGCCATGACTTCTTTAAAGGCATCACTAGACTGCTGTTGTGGCTTAACCAGCCCAGAACTTGCTTTTAGCAAACCTGTCAGACCAACACCTAGTTCATAAACTGCGGTTTCTTCATTACTGTATTTATTGGAAAGAACTTCACCCTGCTCTGTAAATTTAATCTGCCCATGTACTGTTCCTGCAGGCTGAGAAATAATGGCACGATGTGTAGGACCACCACCACGACCCACTGTTCCACCTCGACCATGAAATAATCGACACTTCACACCATATTTATTTGTTAATGCAACCACTTCATTTTGTGCATTATATAAATTCCATTGTGAAGCTAAAGTACCACCATCTTTACAAGAATCAGAATAACCCAGCATCACTTCCTGTAAGTTGCCTGATACTTTTAATAATTGACTATAGACTGAATTTTCTAGTAAATTGGTCAATACTTCAGAGATATGACGTAAATCTTCAATCGTTTCAAAAAGAGGTGATATTTTAATATGATTAAATAACACTCCCTCTTTATCCTTTCCTGCCAATCCAGCCATTCGAGCAAGCAACATAACTTCCATCACATGACTCGACACATGAGTCATAGAAATGACATAAGTACCAAAAACAGCCTCACCTGTTTCGGCTGACATCTCACGAATCACATCAAAGACTTCAACCACATTAGCTGAATCAGCACTCAATAACTCACTATTAATTTTGGGTAACTTCTCTCTAGCAACAAGGTCACTCAATAAAGATAAGCGTTGATCTTCTGATAAGCTTTGATAATCAGCCTCTGGTTGCAATTGCTCCAAGACTTCAATCACCGTATTCGTATGCTCAGTAGACTCTTGACGAACATCCAGATGATAAAGAGAAAAGCCTAAAGTTTCGACTAGTCGAATGAGATCCTTTAGTTCACGATTAGCGACTGACTTATCATTGTGAGAAATCAAAGACTGACGAATTAATTTCAAATCCGCTAAAAAACTAGCCGATGATTGATAAGCACTAGAAGATTGAGCAGACTCCCCATTAAGACGCTTATTAACCACTTTTAATAAACGCTTCAAGCGGTACTGCATTATTAATAATTTACGACGATAAGGCTCTTTCTCATATAAATTTGGTTTTTTCTTAGAAACAGAGTGAGTAAATAAGCCATGTTCATCATCCAGACTCGATACTAATTCTGGCAAGGCTGTCACAAAATCACTGTGATGTGTTAAGGAGAGCAATAAATCATGAGTACGCCCAATATATTCCTGTAGCGCAGCCTGCATATGTAAACGTACTGCTCGACGCGTCACTGTTGGTGTAACAAAGGGATTGCCATCACGATCACCACCAATCCATGAACCAAAACTTAAGGCACTAGGAATAAGGATACGTTGCTCTGGATATATTTTGCGTGCCGCACGCTCAAAATAACGATATACCACAGGAATGGATTTAAATAAGCTGGCGCGGAAGTAGTACAAACCATAACTCACTTCATCTTCAACGGATGGCTTACTGACTCGCACTTCATCAGTCCGCCATAATAATTGAATCTCTGCTTTTATTTGTCGCCAAAGTGCACCACGCTCTTCTTCAATCATTTCTGAGTCATAAAGACCATCAACTAATAAGAAAATCCGTCGATGAATATCCATAATCGTACGACGACGTGCTTCAGTAGGGTGTGCCGTAAAGACAGGAATGTACTGTAAGGAATTGACTAATTCTTGTACTTCATTCGCATTAAAGCCCTCTCTTTTCAGCTCTTGTAGAGTACTGAGAAAAGAACCTTCCCAGAGATCTTTACCTTCAGAGAGACGATACTTACTACGTCGCTCTCGGTGTAAAAAATCTTCCTCAACAATATTGGCAAGCATATAAAATACGTTAAAAGCACGAATGACTTTTTCTAACAAATTCGTATCAAACCCAGCAATTAATGCCATCATTTCCTTACGAACTTCAGGGTCATTTTGATCGGGGTTACGCAATCCAATATAGCCAGACCTTAGCTTCTCCACAACATCAAAAAGTACAGAATCCTCTTGTTCTATTAAGACCTCACCTAAAAGAATACCAACTTTACGAACCTGCCCTTCGAGTTCGCTAACATCAAAATGATTTGTGTTTGTCATAAAAACAATACCTTGAAGAAAATATTAATCTGAAAAATATAAATGCTAACCTTCACTCATCATCAGCCCTGAAGATTCGTAGTCATCAATTATTGATTCAAACGGGGATTAAAGCAATGGCATCTCTCTATAAGAAGGGATAGCAATGACCTTTAAATGGGGAGTGGTAGTGTATAAGGATTCGCTGATAATGTCGATGGACTATACAGAGCGATGGATTCTCTATTATCTGAGAATCCTAAAGGTATGGGAATAAAGCTTAATCTGATGCTGGTTGACGACATAACTCATGTGATAAATCATGCAACTTTTGAACATCAAGAATCACTACCTGACGGCGTAAAATGGTGACTACCTTTGCTGCTTCCAAGCGAGCAAACATACGACTGAGTGTTTCTGGTGCCATACCTAAAAAATTAGCAAGGTCATGTCTTGGCATAGGAAGATTAAATTCAGTACAAGAATAACCACGAGACTTGTAATAACACGATAAACGTAGAAGATAAGTCGCAAGACGCTCTTCTGTCTGCATCTTACCTAGCGTTAATACTAAAGAATGATGACGACTGATTTCATTACCTACCTGTTGCATCATGACTTTACGCAAACCTGGCAGAATTTCACAAAGTTGCTCAAAGTTATCAACAGGTAACTCACATAACTGTGAATCTTCCATCGCAACAACATCACAACTATGTAATTGGTTAGCAAAACCATCAAAGCCTAGTAGGTCACCGGGCAAATGAAAACCAAGAACTTGAGTTTGCTCATCCTCAGGGTTGGTTAAAAATGACTTTACACTTCCAGCCTTAATAGCGTAGACCGCATGAAGCTTATCACCACGACCAAAAAGTTTTTGCTTCTTTTTTATCTTGATAACCTTGCTGATAGAGCCTTCAAAGATACCAAGCTCATCGTCACTTAAGCCACCAGGGAAACAAACATGTCTCAGGCTACAATGTTCACATTTTGAAATTTGCTTTTTTGATAGATCATTCATGTTTAATAGTTTAACCATTTAGATGATTGATATCAAGAAAACTACCCATAAATGACTACTATCTATCTATTAATGACTATGTGCTCTTAACAAAGACTACCGCTTATCTCAATAGCTTACAAATTAAACTCTCGTTCAGATGTCATCCCATAAGATGCATCTATGCACTCTGGGGCTTGTAACTGATTTATACAGGTTACTAAATAATAATAATAACAACAAAATACAGAGTGTTATTTTACAACGGGCTACGGCCCGTTTTTTTTTGCTCAAATTTATGCTCTAATAAGAAATATTAAGACAAGAAGATCTCACCAACTACTGGCACTTCACATGACTGCTAAAAAAAGCATCTACCTTCTACCTAACTTATTAACGACGGCTGCATTATTTTGTGGTTTCTACTCAATTCTAGCAGCAATGAATGGTAAATTAGAAATTGCAGCGATTGCTATCTTTGTTGCCATGATATTAGATGGGCTTGACGGTCGTGTCGCTCGTATGATTAATGCTCAAAGTGACTTTGGTGCAGAGTTTGATAGCCTTGCTGATATGATTTCATTCGGCCTTGCTCCTGCCATTATCGTCTATCTATGGGCTCTTAGTCCTATGAAAGAACTTAGCCTGTCGTGGGGTCGGCTAGGCTGGATGGTTGCTTTTCTCTATGTTGTTTGTGCGGCTATTCGTCTCGCCCGCTTTAACACTCAACGTAATATTTCTGAAAAACGCTATTTTATTGGTTTACCCAGCCCTTCTGCGGCAGCTGTACTTGCAGGAATGTTGTGGGTTTTTCATGAAACAGACAGCCATCATATTGCTATCCAAATAGCGGTGGTTGGTATTACCTTAACCACAGGCTTACTCATGGTCAGTAACTTCAAATTTAGAAGTTTTAAAGACTTTGATTTCAAAAACCAAGTGCCCTACACTACTGTGCTTATTATTGCGCTTATTTTTGCCATTACATTTATTGACCCTGCCAGAGTTTTATTTGCAGCCTTTTTTGCTTATATGCTCTCTGGCCCCGTAGTCTGGTTATTTTCAAAGCGAAAAAACAACACTCAATAAGAATCTGTCGTTCTTGTTTTATAGTCTCTATAAAATAAATTGATGACTATTTAAGTTTAAAATCTTGATTTTCTGTTGCTAAGAGATTGCAACTCTCTTGCTTTATCACTAAAACGGCAACGGCTCAATAAGAATAGAACAGAATATAAGCAGTTCTTTTATAGTGAAATAATATATTAAAAATACTAACTATACTATAAATAATAATTCCTTCTAGACTACTATGGGCCTCAAATGAAAGACTTTATCTTGATAATCACTGCTACCTTATTAATGGCTGGATGTACTGATAAGGAAACACCAACAACTGAAATCGCCGTGAAAATAACCGACAATAAAACAGCAAAGACAACAACGGATAAAATGCTAGCTAATGAAGCTATCGCACTGGATGAAACTACATCAACAAGTGATGGCTTAGATAGCATTGACTTTGGCGCTGATCCCGGTTGTGAAATGAAAGCATCCAAGCCAGAGCCTTGCGATAACTAAGAGCTAAACCTGCCACTCATACTACAAAATTCTTCCCCTACTAATTTGTGTAATACCATGTCACCGTGGGAACTCTCACAAAATATTACAAGGGGAAGCAATGAAAGGTGTCGTATTTACCGAATTTCTAGAAATGGTGGAAGATAAGTTTTCCCCTGAAGTCGCTGATAAAATTATTGAAGCTTCTCACACTGAAACAGGAGGGGCTTATACCTCAGTTGGCACTTATCATCACGCTGAATTAATTGAAATGGTGGTTAATCTAAGCAAAATATCAGGCTTAGACAGCGCCTTACTCATCAAAACTTTTGGTGAATATTTATTTAGTAGCTTTGTAAAACTGTATCCTGAGTTTTTTACCAATACCACCTCCTGCTTTCCATTTTTAGAACTCATTGATAATCATGTGCATTGTGAGGTTCGTAAACTCTACCCTGATGCTGAGCTTCCTACCTTTAAAACACATAAACCCAACAACAATACTCTCGTCATGACCTATCATTCAGAGCGCCCTTTTGCCCCTTTAGCAGAAGGTTTAATCTGTGGTGCTATTTGTTATTTCCAAGAAAAGATTGATCTGAAAATATCTGATCTATCAGGGGGTGAAAATACTCATGTTGAATTTACGCTAAGTGCTCATTAGGCAATATCCATGAGTCATGAGGATAAACACTACCAGCTATTAGAACGTCGTTTAAATAGAGAAAAGAATGCTCGTAAACAGGCAGAGGGATTACTCGAAAAAAAAAGCCGTGAGCTTTATGCCAGCAACCAACAATTACAAAACCTAGCCAACAACCTAGAGCATCAAATCACTGATCGTACGACTGAGTTAAGAGTTGCCCATGATCAAGCACTCTGCTCTAGTCGCTCCAAAAGCATATTCTTAGCTAATATGAGTCATGAAATACGCACTCCCATGAATGGAGTCATCGGCATGACAACCTTGTTAATGGATTCAGGATTAACCCCTGATCAAAAACGCCAAGCCTCAGTGATTCGCTCATCGGCTGAATCCTTATTACGGATTATCAATGACATTCTTGATCTTTCCAAGCTAGAATCAGGCAAGTTTGACTTACAATCTAGAGACTTTATTTTATGTGAGCTACTCGATAGTATTCTTAGTTCATTGGCGATTACTGCGGCACAAAAAAAGCTTGAAATACTCTGCCTTGTTGAGCGAGGAGTTTATATTGCACTCACTGGTGATGCGATTCGTCTACGCCAAATCATTGTCAACCTGCTAGGCAATGCAATTAAATTTACATCAGAGGGTTACATACTGCTGAAAGTAAGCCAGCAATCCCATAAGGATAAGACGGTCAGACTTTGTTTTGATATTATCGATACGGGTATGGGAATTCCCAAAAAGGCACAGCTAAAGCTATTCCAACCTTTCAACCAAGTGACGGATTACGATGATAAGCGCCCAGAAAATCAAGGTACTGGATTAGGCTTATCGATTAGTAAAAATCTTAGCAAACTGATGAAAGGGAATATTGGTGTAGAAAGTGAAGAAGGCAAAGGGAGCCGTTTTTGGCTAGAGCTACCCTTTACCTTACACAGTGATTTATCTGTTGAAGGGCAATCAATTGGCGCTATCGCCCTATACCAACCCCGTGTTGATATACGAAGTATCATGAAGGCCCAGCTTGAGGCACTGAGTAATGATGTTACCGTCGTTAATGAGTTATCAACACTTTGCTCACTATCAACCACTCAGACGACTAGTACCACTTATATTGTTGATATTGAATACCTTAGTAAAAAGAAATGTCATGAATTACTAAAGCATATCAATACTATCGATAGTCGCACTCTAAAACACTGGATCTTTATTTTCAGCATCAATAGCAACAATGGTAAAATCAGCCAACACTTAAATCAGCTCAATGCTTCTATTCTTATCAAACCGATTAGCCAAATAAAAATACAGCGTCTCATTACCCAGCCGAGTACCAATCAAGCAGAGTTTGATCATACTCCACCGACAAACAGTCAACGCGGTAAAGTCTTATTAGTTGAAGATAATCGTGTGAATCAGATGGTAGGAATTGGCTTACTAGGAAAACATCACCTTGATGTTGTTATTGCTAATAATGGTGCAGAAGCTATTAAAATATATCAGCAAGAAGAAGGTTTTGACCTTATTTTCATGGATATCAATATGCCGATTATGAGTGGGATTGAAGCGACTCAGAAGTTACAAGTGATAATGAAAGAACAAAAGCATTCTGTTCCTATTATTGCATTAACCGCCAATGTGATGGTCGGCGCTGCAGAAAACTATATTGAAGATGGTATGGATGATTATTTATCTAAACCGATTGAGCTGGATCAGCTTAAAATGATATTAGATCAGTGGCTTTTTCAACACCACTAAGCCAATAAGATCATGATATAGTAATGAGTTAAAACCTTTTTCAAACGACCTTGATTATTATCCAAGCCCATGACGATGAGGCAGACTACTTATCTTTTGATGGTCATACGGTCATTGCTTTAATGATAAACAAAGTTGAATTTGGTTTTGATATTCACGCTTAACCAACAGATTTAACCCACTGCCCTATTATTTCCTTATTGCTTCTCAGTTAAAAAGATGGAATAAAACCATTGTCGTGCGTAAAATCTGAGATTAAAATACAGGATTTTTATGCACAGACTATTAAAATTTTCATCCATGAGCTTTTATTGTTTCCTCTTTTTTTCTTTCAATATTGCTTATTCGGCTCAAGATAATACAAACCAGCAGAAGAATCTCACTCTTTTAGTAGAAAAAGCTAAAGACATGAAGTTATATAGTGACCCCACATGGTTACGACTATTGCATTTTCGTGTGACTCCTCATGTTGCAAAGCATAGCGATATCATTTCCCCTGAATTTTTTAATGCTTACGATAAATCCAAACATGCAAAACTCCCCCCCAAACTAGCAACACGTAGTATTACTGCAAAACAAGAGTTAATAGCAACATTAAAAGCGTTTCAAATGCCCGTCCAAAAAGACCATAATTTACATGCACAATGTCGTTTTCCTGCACGCTTTTTTTGGCTTAATAAGAAGCTACACTTTCAAAAAAATTATCAACCAAAAGTACAATGTGATCGCTTAAATAAATGGGCTAAATTTCAGAGTTTAGATTCTGTCAGTCTTATTATGGTCAGTGGCTATTTTGGTAACCCTGCCTCAACTTTTGGGCACTTACTGGTAAAACTCAATAATAGTGAATTCAAATCGAGTAGTGGCAATTTACTGGATCAAAGTATTAATTATGGCGCACAAGTTCCACAAAATGAACCTATACCTGTCTATATAGCCAAAGGTATTTTTGGTGGCTATGTTTCAAGTTTTTCAGACAAAAAGTTTTACACCCAAGATTTAGTGTATTCTAAACATGAATTTAGGGATATGTGGGAATACGAATTAAACCTTAATCAAGCACAAAACTATTTATTGGTTTATCACTTATGGGAAATGGTGGGCATGCAATCAACCTATTACTTTCTCAAAGAGAATTGTGGTTATCGCATTGCTGAACTACTAGAGCTTGTGACTGGTCACTCATTAACACCAGACAGGCAACCTTGGTATCTCCCTATTACTGTCTTTCAAGAACTAGATGAAGTAGAGAACTCTCGTTATATAAAAAAGATTACCTTCATTCCTTCCAGCCAACGCAAGCTATACCATGATTTTAATCAATTAAGTAATAAAGAGGCTACCATAGTCAACAAAATACTTGCCAAGCCCAAGTTACTCAATTCACACTTTCTTGATGATTTTACGACAGACAGAAAAGCTCGCATGATTGAAGTTATGTTTGATTACTACCAATATAAACTAGCAGACAAAGATAAAAGCAAAGTTGAAAAAAACAAACTCCAACACTATAAAAATGCACTGGTTTTAAAAAGATTACAACTCCCCATACAACATGGGAAAAAACTAAGTAATATTCCAGCAATAACATCTCCAGCTAAAGGTTCCAAACCCCGATTATTTCATATTGGTATTGCACACAATAAATCACATAAAGAAGTGCTGGAATTAGGGCTAACCGCCATTCATTATGACTTTCTGAGTTATAGCAAAGGCTCACTTAAAAATTCAGAATTAAAGGCTTTTGAGTTAGAACTAAATATTGATAAAAAACAAAGCCTTTCATTAAAAAAGTTAACGATCCTTAGTATTCAAAAATTAGGGCTTAATAGCACCAAGCTCTTAGGCGAAAATAACCTTTCATGGCGACTTTCTACAGGTTTTGAACGTAGCGATTTAAGCTGTAAAAACTGCACTAATTTCTTTATGAAAGGGGGCTTAGGGCATACCTATAAAGTTTCTGATAATTTAATCACCTATGGCATGCTTGATACACGATATCATGTAGAGGAAAACACGTTTAACATTTCACCCAATATAGGTTTAATTACAACACATAATAATCGCATGAAATCCGTTTTAGAAGCTGGTACTCGGTTTGATGTCACAACGGGAGAGAGGACTGAACGCTTAAAATTTGAAACGCGTTATCTTTTAACTAAAAACAATTCCTTTAGACTCTCTTTTGAAAAAAACAAAGGAGAAGAGTTTAAAGCTTCTTTTTTTCACAATTGGTAAACAAAAAAATACACCTTACCAAATGATAAGATGTATTTTATTACAGAACGACTCCGCTTTTTCACAGAGTAAAATCAACAATTTATTCTTTAGTAGGGTCGGTGAAGCTTACATAACCCACCTTGCTAATAGTATAAATAAATGATGAAATTAAAACATGCTGAGTCGTTACTTTAATCAATTTATTTATGTACTACAAGAAGCTGATACTTTACTTGAATTCATGATGTTATAAAGTGTTTCAGACTTATTATATTGTGAAGACTCAGCAAAACCTTTCTTAGAAGCTGCTGTTCCAAAATCTGCTCTTATTGTATTCACAATACCAGCACGTGCAGAAGCATCACAGCTCATAATGTCCATCAAAGCACTAAGATGTTGACCTTCACCTTTTGCAATATCCTGTTCTAATGTTATGTATGAATCATTAATAAATGTAGCAGCAACAACTTTACTTCCTTTACAAGCAGTTTCCGCAGAAGAGGCATTAGAAAGTATAGCAGTAGTACCTAAATCCCATGTTACATTTGAAATAGCTGCCATTGTTGGGTTCTTCTTAAAAATAGCGGCTCCAAGACCACACTCCATATAGATATCACCAAAATCACGAGCTTGGACATTACTACTCATCATACCCAAAACAGTAAGAGACGCACCAATAACAACTAAAGCCTTATTAGACAACTTCATAAAAATTCCTTTTAAAAATTAAATTTATTCTTGTTAGTATTTTCACCTAAAGTCAGTGTAATCACTATCCTGTGAAGCATCAATATCACATTGATGAAAATAAGCTACCTCAAGAAATGTGAGTCTACTAATGTATTGTTATCAGGTCAATTGTATCTCTGGTTTCAATAACTGATTTTTATTATAGGCTCAGTATAGCTTTGCCAAACTGACCATGATTGAGGCTTGAATTTGGTCGATCACATAAACTTCACCCACAATAGCATGTCGCTCTTTAATAATGCCAAAAATCACAGGAAATATCATCTTTTCGATTGGGTTTTGGAGGAAGGATTGCTTTTATTTTACGCGCTTTTAGCCAATCCATAAGCTTATTTTATCACCTGAAATTAGACACTTATATCAAAAAATATTTGTTTTGTAAAACGTCAACGGAGCCTAAGAA
>JAGLEV010000004.1 GCA_023144895.1 Thiotrichaceae bacterium | reverse complement strand
TCTATAGATATTGAGTCCATTAATAATATAATGGGTTATCCTAGCCTTTCTATACTCCGCAAGGATTTTCAAAGTATTCTTATCACAAAACTTAAATCTTTAGGTATATCAGTAAAATACGCTCATACAGTCAGTAAGCTAGAAACTGATAAAAATAATAAAGTAAAAGTACATTTCAATAATGGGTTTAATGTAACAGCAGATATAGTTATCGGAGCAGATGGGCGAATGACATCTCTTGCTCGAAATTATGTAAATGGTGAAAATACACCAATTTATCAGGGATTTATTAACTGGATTGGTGTTTTTGAATCCGAGACTAAAGTATTTAAAGAAATCATGGTCGAAGATTACTGGGGTATAGGTGAGAGGTTTGGTATTGTGCCTGTTACACAAAATAAAGCTTACTGGGCGGGTGGTGTAGCATCGGAAAAAATAAATGATAGAAAACCAGAAAAATATAAAGAAGAACTACAGTCAATCTTTTCAAGTTGGTCTAGTATTATAGGCAAAGTAATAACAGAAACACCTGTTAAAAATATCAATAAGATTTATGTTCATGACCATAACCCCATGAAAAAATGGCATAAAAATAATTTAGTTGTCATTGGTGATGCTTCTCATGCGCCATTGCCTACATCGGGTCAAGGAGCTTGCCAAGCTTTAGAGGATGCGTGGTATTTGGCAGAGTGCCTTTCTGAAAATAACACTAACATCGAGAAAGCCTTTAGCCAATTTACTGAACTGCGTTATGAGAAAACTAAAGACATCATTTTTGCTGGGCGCAATTTAGCTTCAACACTTTTTAATCCAGATGCAGAATTTTGTAGAGTTCGGGACGAAAATAGTAAACAAACAGATTATTCAACGGTCTCAGTTGCAATGGCAAAATTTTGGGGTCAGAATATGCAACTGGATAATTCATAAAAGCCTAACAATTAATTTCACTTGATGTAAAGTTCAGCCCGCCTTTTGTGGTTTACGCTATCGCTTCAGGCTATCACAAAAACTATGCTAAGCTTTACACCTGTGAAGGCTTACTTAATGAGCGTGCTCAATGTGCAGAAGCTGTTGCCATAGCAAAAAAAGCATCACGAAAGATAAAGTAAAGCCTAAAAAACAGGCACAAAAAAGCCACGGTTTGAATCGTGGCTTTTATTGAGGAGGGTATTATCTTTAGTTAACTAAGGTGAATTTAATCTTTCCACTGCTTTCTGTTTTGCCATCAGAAACAGTGTAATCAATTCTTACAAAGCCTAAATGACCTGTGTTAGCGATGAATAATATTCTTGTCCTTGTTGGGTCAAGACTCACGCTTCCATGAGAGGAGCTTAGTGCTTCAATAGTAAGAATATCACCATCAGGGTCTGTTGCTGGTGTTCCTACACCATTAATGCCAGCTCCTGATACCATGGGTAATATCTCAATACCGCTACTGTCATTGTGAACCGTACCTGCTTGATAAACGCTTTCTACTGCGGGCGCTCTATTTGTTGGTGTTGTTGGCGCTGGCGTTGTATTAGGCGTTGTTGGTGCTGGTGTTGTTGGCGCTGGTGTTGTATCAGGCGTTTTAGGCGCTGGTGTCGTTGTTGCTGGAGCCATTGACATGGGTGTTACTGTCACCGTTGCTGTACTTTTGCTGTAGCCATAGCTATCAGTTACAGTGTAAGTAAAATGATCATTTTCAGTGATATGACCACTCTGTGTATAAGAAATAAGATCAGGTCTGCCTGCTGTTCTAAGGATACTTACTGTGCCATGGCTTCCTTGAGAAACACTAGAAATCTTCAATGAAGAACCTTTATCATTATCAAGCACATCAATCATTTGCTGGATAGGGCCTGATGATTCTACAGTATCATTCTGAGCACTAATACTCTGCATCATCATTTCCTCAGCACCTGCGGTCGTCTCAAAAGTATCAATATGACGACTATGTTGGATCGTGTTATGAAGTGCACGAGTGACCCAAGCAGGTTGTGTTGAAACTCTTTCAGTTCTCCATGTAACACTTGGCTTACTAATGCCAGCTTGCTTAACAACAACATTGCGTACAGGAGCTTGTTTCTTAGTCTCCATACGATACGCTGTTTTATAAGCAGTACGATAAGCTGTTTTATATTCTGTTTTATAAGCGGTACGATAAGCTGTTTTATGTACTGTTTTATAAGCCATCGTACATGATGTGTCTTGCTTCATATACTCGATATCAACACGACGATTTCTATGACGGTTTGCCGTAGTGTTAGCATATTTTGGAGCAGCTTCACCTAAGCCACGAATGATAATTTCATTGGCTTTAAAACCATGAGATGAAAGATAACGTTTCACAGCACCCGCTCTACGTTCAGAGAGTGACTGATTCATCTTTGCATCACCTAAGTTACAGGTATTGCCTGTTACGCGGATATTGCCGTGATAACCTGTGCGACGTATTTGAGAGATAACATTGTCTAAACGACCTCTCGCAGAACCTAAAAGATTCGCACTATTATTCTTGAAGAAAGTATCACTACCTAGCTCAACCGTTGACTTGATTAATTTACAAGTTTTTACACGAGCTGATTTTTTGTAAGCTTGCTTATAGGCTTTCTTGTACGGCTTCTTATACGCTTGTTTATAAGCCTTTTTGTAAGCAACCTTAACTCTTTTAGGCGGTGTTCTTCTTGCTACTGGAGTCGTTGATTTAGCAACTGTACGAGTGGTTGCTTGTTGTGACGCTGCTTGAGAATGGTTTGGCATTTCAACTCGAACTCGACGGAGTTGTGTGCCATTTTGGAAAGCACCTGCTCCTGCGAAGTCGTAGCGATAGCTTAGGTTGCCACGTGTGTCAGTGCTCTTTTTAGCATAGCCACCTTCTGATCGGCTAGTAGCAACATTGAGAGCAACACTATGTGGAGTGCCTTTAAAGAACTTCTCTACACCTGCTGAAACCGTTAACTTTTCTGGTTTGTTTTCATTCTGTGCATGCATTTTATCCCACGCATAGTCAACACCACCACGTACACGAACATTAGAATCAGGAAGGAAAGTACCGACTTGTCCCCCTACATTATGATTAAAAACTTTGGTAAAGATGTCTTTTTTACCGTACTGACCATATTTTCCCGCAGTCTCACCCGTTTTACGCTTGTCTGATAGACCTTTTCCAACATAGCCTTCAATAAAGCCAATATCCGTTTCTTGTCCATAGCCTACGGTGACTTTATCATCGCCTTCAGAATTACGGTCATAGGCACCAAACGCCTTACTCACTCGTTTTGCATTACCATGACCATCACGCTCAACCCAATGATGATTTAAGCGACCACCACCCGCTTTAATACCTTTGTCTTTACCCGTAATATCAAAGCCAACCCAAGCATCACCTGAGGTTGCATTGTCTTTTGATTCAGAAAATACATGGTTAATATCAGCGGTACCACTAAACTCTGTGTCTACACCCACACCAATTCGTGTTTTACCACCAACATATTCATAGTTTGCACTATTAACCTGCTGAGCCTCACCTGCTTGCTGTTGTGAGCTTACCTGTTGCCCTGCTGCAATGGCAGTAGTAGAACAAAGTAATAAAGGAAGATAAATCCATTGTTGAATATTATTTTTAGAGTTCATGGTTTTGCCTTATATTTTCTAATTAAGTTATCTCGCATTTTTTTTGTCAGTAGCAGGAGGGGAGGCTGTTACTGTGCGATTTCTTTATGAGATCTATGATAAGGGGGTTGCGTATTATTTGAACTCCCCCTTATCAGCAAATAAGTACTACTAATACCGTTCTTCTTTATTTTTGTACCAGAGGATTTTGGAGAACACGATAATTTATAGGTTTAGGGCAGAAATTTCTTTTTTTAAGGAAGACAAATCACTATTTTTATTGGGTTATTAAAAATACAGAATATCCGTGAGTAATGATAAGAAAAAAGGGGAAATGACATGCCAAAAACAGGAAAAATAGCAGGGATCGTGGTGTTAAATCTTTTCGATGAGTGAATTGAGGCGCTTTGAAAGAAGATGCTAGCTTAAATGCCTGTGTTTTTTTGTTATCATTGGGGAGAAATGCCTGATGCGTTTGCTGTAAGAGTGTTATGGACGGTACTTTTTGTCCATTCTTAAACAAGTCACAGCCGATTTAATTGTAATTGTAATGGAAATTGCTAATGAATTTACATGAATACCAGACTAAACAGTTGTTCAGTCAATATGACATCCCCATTCTTGCAGGGGTGACGATCAACCAACTGGATGAACTCGATGCTGCGGTAACAAAGCTAGGCGGTGAGGCTTGGGTTGTTAAAGCACAAGTTCATGCAGGTGGTCGTGGTAAAGCGGGAGGGGTGAAGCTAGTTAAAGGCAAAGAAGCCTTACAGGCAGCGGCAAAAAAGTTATTGGGTGGTACTTTGGTAACGCATCAAACGGGTAGCGAAGGCTTACCTATTAATACTTTGTTGATTGAAGGGTTAACAGGGATTGATCGTGAACTTTATTTAAGTTTGGTTGTTGATCGTAGTCAACAATGTATTACCGTGATGGCATCGACAGAGGGTGGCATGGATATTGAAGCCGTTGCTGCTGATACACCAGAAAAAATACTCACTGCTACCATTGACCCTGCCGCAGGTTATCAAGGTTATATTGGTCGTAAACTTGCCTATGCCTTAGCACTTGAAGGAGCACAGGTAAAACAGTTTACGCAGATTTTAGGTGCTTTAGTGAGGTTATTTCAAGAGCAAGATGCGGCTTTATTGGAGATTAATCCACTGATTGTTACACAAGAAGGGGATTTACTTGCGCTTGATGCCAAGTTAAATCTTGATAGCAGTGCGTTATATCGCCATCCTGATTTACGGGCAATGCGTGATATTAGCCAAGAAGATGTGCGGGAAGCACAAGCGGCTGAATATGAGTTAAATTACATTCACTTGGATGGTAATATTGGCTGTATGGTGAACGGTGCTGGCTTGGCAATGGCAACGATGGATTTAATTAAATTACACGGTGGTCAGCCTGCTAATTTCCTTGATGTGGGAGGGGGGACAACAGCGGAACGTGTGGCAGAAGCGTTTAAAATTATTTTATCTGATCCTGCGGTGAAAGGTGTTTTAGTCAATATTTTTGGTGGTATTGTCCGTTGTGATTTAATCGCAGAAGGGATTATTAAGGCTGTTGGTGAGAATGGTATTACTGTGCCTGTGGTTGTGCGTTTAGAAGGTACTAATGTGGAGCAGGGGCGTGAGATGTTAATTAAAAGTGGCTTAAATATTATTTCTGCAGGTGGTTTAACAGAAGCTGCTGAAAAAGTCATTGCAGCGGCAGGAGGAAAGGGATGAGTATTTTAATTGATCAATTCACCCGTGTTATTTGCCAAGGTTTTACAGGTAAACAAGGCACTTTCCACTCAGAACAAGCCATTGCCTACGGTACTAACCTTGTGGGTGGTGTGACTCCCGGTAAAGGAGGGCAAACACATTTAGACCGCCCTGTGTTTAATACCGTTGATGAAGCGGTCAAGGCAACAGGGGCAGAAGCTTCGATGATTTATGTGCCTGCTTTTTTTGCAGCCGATGCGATTTTAGAAGCCGCTGATGCAGGAATTAAGCTCATTGTGTGTATTACTGAAGGCATTCCTGTCTTGGATATGATTAAGGTCAAAGCAGGTATTGCGTCGAAAGAGGTTCGTCTTATTGGTCCTAATTGTCCCGGTATTATCACTCCAGGAGCTTCTAAAATCGGTATTATGCCCGCCTCAATTCATCAAGTTGGTAAAATTGGTATTGTCTCACGCTCAGGCACTTTGACGTATGAAGCCGTACATCAAACGACCGAAGCAGGGCTAGGACAGTCAACCTGTATCGGTATTGGTGGTGATCCGATTCAGGGGATGAACTTTATTGATTGTCTGGAATTGTTTGAACAGGATGAGCAAACTGAAGGTATTGTCATGGTAGGAGAAATTGGTGGTTCTGCTGAAGAGCAAGCCGCTGAGTATATTAAACACTCTGTGACTAAGCCTGTTGTTGCTTATATTGCTGGCGTGACTGCTCCCGCAGGTAAGCGTATGGGTCATGCAGGTGCTATTATCTCTGGTGGACAAGGGACAGCAGAACAAAAATATGCTGCCTTAAATGCTGCTGGAGTTCATACCGTTAAGTCATTAGCGCAGATGGGCGAGAAAATGAAACAAGTGCTGTCATCATAAATTATGAGTGATTCTATATCATTAGCAATAGCACAATTGAACCCCTGTGTGGGGGATTTTGATCAAAACCAAGCGAAGATTTTAGACAGTATTGCACAGGCGAAAAAGGCTCAACAGGATTGTATTGTCTTTCCTGAAATGATGGTCACAGGCTATCCTGCGGAGGATTTATTATTTCGTCCTGCCTTTCTACAGAAGGTTGAGCAAGTGCTTGTGGTGGTTGCTGAGGCAAGTGTGGGTATTACGGTGATTATTGGTGCGCCGATGTTACGTGATGGTAAGCTTTATAATATTGCTGCTGTTTTTCAAGAAGGGAAGCGTGTTGCTGATTATGCCAAGCAACACCTACCGAATTACCGTGTGTTCGATGAAGAGCGTTATTTTACCGCAGGAAATGAGTCTCTTCTTATTCCTATTGGGGGTGTATCGACTGCGATACTCATTTGTGAAGATATTTGGCAGGAAGCCCCTTTACTTGAGGCGAAAAAACAAGGTGCTGAGGCGGTTATCGTTTTAAATGCCTCACCTTTTCGTGAAGATAAAGCCTTTGAACGTTATGAGTTATTACAGCGTAAAGCGTTACAAGTTGTGTTACCTATTGCGTATATTAATCTTGTTGGTGGGCAGGATGAATTGGTGTTTGATGGGCACTCTTTAGTGGTCGATAAAGAGGGAGCTTTAACTTTTCAAGCCCAAGCCTTTACTGAACAAACCTACTTTACTGAATTATTGATGAATCGAACGGTGAATAAAGGAGAAAACTATCCCTTATTAGTGGCTGATAGCGATTCACAAATTTATCAAGCATTAGTGTGTGGTGTGCATGATTATGTTGCTAAAAATGGTTTTAAGGGGATATTGCTAGGATTATCAGGTGGCATTGATTCTGCTTTAACACTTGCTATTGCTGTCGATGCACTGGGGGCTGATCAAGTTGAAGCGGTTATGATGCCCTTTGTTTACACGGCTGATATTAGTATTACTGATGCACGTCAACAGGCTGAAACCCTAGGTGTGACTTATCATGAAATCCCTATTGAACCCATTTTTAATTGCTTTATGGAGACACTATCAACACAGTTTGGCGATAGCCCACGCGATGTGACGGAAGAAAATATTCAGGCTAGAAGTCGTGGAGTCATTCTCATGGCAATGTCAAATAAGCAAGGAAAAATGTTGCTAGCAACGGGTAATAAAAGTGAAATGTCAATGGGCTATGCCACATTGTATGGTGATATGGCGGGTGGCTTCGCACCTTTGAAAGATGTCTATAAAACCCGTGTCTTTGCTTTATCTCGTTATCGTAACCAATGTGGGGATGGTGAGATTATTCCTGATCGAGTGATTACCCGCCCCCCTTCAGCCGAACTTGCGCCTGATCAAAAAGATGAAGATTCATTGCCTCCATACCCTGTATTAGATGAGATTCTTAGATTATTTATCGAAGAATTCCAAAGTGTTGATGATATTTCAGCACAAGGCTTTGATAAAGAAACCGTTCACTTTGTGGCAGAAAGAGTGTTACTCAATGAGCATAAACGTCGTCAAGGTGCGCTAGGAATAAGAATCAGCCAACGTGCCTTTGGTAAAGATCGACGTTATCCTATTACTTCAGCTTATCGACGGTATTTGTAAGGAATTGATCACGATATTCTTAGATTATATGGCTTTAATCAGACTTCAATCCGTCAGTGAGCCTGTCATCATGGGTATCAAAATCTTGGTGTTTTAATGAAACCTCGGCAATTAATTATTATTGAAGGTGAAGAGGCTTCTGCTTTAGCTTTAGTGGCACAGCTATTAAGCCATTTTGACACGACCACAGTATTGCAAGCTCCACTGAATATTAAGCAAGTCTTAGGCAAAGAATACAGTGCGGTTGTTTACAATACTTATCGAGGTCTTGATCCCGATTTATTAGGTGCTTTGGGTGGAACGATTATTGCTGGTGGTGTTTTATTATTAATTTGTCCACCTTTCCCACAATGGTTGCAATCAATAGATTCTTTTAATCAACGCATTACCTCATGGCCGTATCAAGCTGAGGATATGACAAATTATTTTCTCCAGCGATTCATACGTTTATTAATAGAGTCTCGTTTTGTACAACGAATGAATACCGATGAGCAATATAACCCTTTAATCGCACCTAATAGCCAGCAATTAACAATACACTGCCATAGCGTAGAGCAAGAGTCGATTTTATACGCATTGCACCCGTCTCTACAACAAAATGCATCCACCTGTGCGGTCATCTCTGCAGATCGAGGGCGAGGTAAATCCGCATTACTCGGTCAGCTAGCAAAGCAAGCAATAGCCCAAGGAATGAGCGTCATTGTTACCGCTCCCAGTCGTTTGACAGCACAGGTGGTTTTTGATCATGCTGATACAGAGACAGGTTTAGTTTTTCATCCCGTCGATGCCCTGTGTTTGCAACAGCCCAAGGCTGATTTATTATTAGTGGATGAAGCCGCAACGATTCCAAGCAACTTATTGAAGCAGTTATTAACATATTACCCCCATATTATTTTTGCGACAACGGTGCATGGCTATGAGGGAACAGGGCGTGGCTTTGTCTTACGTTTTCAACAGTATCTTGATCATCAATATCCTCATTGGCAGGCATTTAGTTTAACTCAAGCCATTCGTTATGCGAAAAATGATCCTTTAGAAGCCTTTTTGTTTTCTAGTTTATTACTCAATACTGCGCCAGTACTTGATACAGAATATGTTGGTTTTGATTGTGCTGATTGTGAAGTCATTGGACTAAGTAGTGCGGAGTTAGTTGCTGATGAAGACAAGCTTCGGGAAGTTTTTGGCTTATTTGTTTTAGCGCATTATCAAACAAGACCTAAAGATTTACGGCACCTATTAGATGGTATGGGGGTTCGAGTTGTAGCAGTGCAATGGCAGGATAAGATCATTGCTACCGCATTGATTGTGCAAGAAGGAGGCTTTGACCCCAAGCTTGCTCAAGAAATTTACTATGGTCGACGGCGACCACAAGGGCACTTGATCCCACAGTCTTTAGCGGTTCATGCGGGTATTGCTGATGCGCCTTTGAGCATCACTGATCGGATTATGCGTATTGTTGTACATCCTTGTTTACAACGGCAAGGTTTAGGGTCATTGTTATTAACGCATATTGCAAAACAAAGTCAGGTCGATACATTGAGTACTAGCTTTGGTGCTAGTGTGGATTTATTGGATTTTTGGCAACAACAGGGCTACCAAGTGGTGCGTATGGGCTTGCATCGTGATGCCAGTAGCGGTCGCCATGCTGCTATTATGTTGCGTGCGAACAATCCACAAGGACACGCTTTATTGTCAGAGTCTCGCCAGCAGTTTAAACGCTATTTCCCCATTGCATTAACAGAGCCTTTGCATGATTTAGAAGCTGATATTGTTACCAAACTCATGCCAAAGCCATGGCAAGATACTCGATATCATCGCTTGAATGAGAGGGATAAGGCGGATTTATTTTCTTACACACAAGGTTGCCGACAATATGAGTGCTGCCTTTTAGCCATTAAAAAGTTTTATTATCATGCTCAAAAAAAGGCGGTACTCACCTCATTGGATGAGAAAACAAAGATGATACTTGAGGCAAAAATTAACCAAGGTGTAAGTTGGATACGTTTAGTCGAGCAGTCTCATTTACAAGGTAAAAAATCAGCAATGCGGTTTGTTAGAGAGTCATTAAAGCAGATGGCTGAGTCAGGAGAGTGACTCCTGACCCTGAAATAATAAGGCTCTTAGCCTTTATTTCTCACCTGAGGGGAAATGCTCCGTCATATAACGTTCAAAAGCTGATCCTGCGGCAAAGCTATTGCTAGTGCCCCAAGAGAATATGCCAAAGCCTGAATCTGTAATGCCTTTCGGAGCAAAGGATGAATTCGCGTAGTGATCAACCTGATCTTTTAAAAAGCCAATAGAATAAGATTGTCCTTTAATTTTAACGATTTGATCATTCGCTAGGTTTATATTATTAGAATAATCCGTTCCAATTGACACACCACCACCAGAAACGGCATCAGTACGGTTTACTGGTGTTATCGGATCAATAGCGTTCTGTAGAAATTGATCAATATTTGCCTGAGTCAATGTGTGAAATTTAATAGAAAGCCCCGTCGCCGCCGCAAGAGGTGTTCTAGCACCTGGAGAGAGAATTGAAAGAGTGTCTCCTGCCGATAGTTTGCCATCAGAGTTGTTATCGTAGACTTTATCAATATGACCATTATCTATATTGAGTGTCTTAACTAAACCTTGCTGTTGTTCACTAGAAAGACGACCTTCTTTAAGCGTTAATAATGGATGACTTCGGTCACTTTTAATAAAAGCTAAATCCTCAGCAGTCAGGGTGTGATTATGAATCGTATCTTGGCTATCACCAATAAATGCCATATTGCCACCCAGTGTGCGTAATTTAACGATATCACCGACACTTAATTGCCCATCTTTATTTTTATCAATGACAGTACCTGTGAATTGTAGGGTAGGGGCATCAAAAAGATTAGGCGGTGGTATACGATTAAAACGTGCACTCAAAGCATTATGTTCTGCTTCACTCAGTTTTAATGGCTGAGCTTGGGCTTCTTTATTGATTTGTGCGGCTTGTGTCGCCGTTAAACGGATGCGCTTAATTTCAAACTCTGAATTATTGTATCCTTCGACACTAGGTGCCACACTGGGACTACGCATTAAAATCGCTGTATCACCCTTGCTAACTTTTCCATTAGGGTTACTATCAAAAACTTTAACAAAATAATGCATTGAGCGAGAAACAGGGGGATTAAAAATAGCTAAAGCTTGTTCGCTCTGTTGGCGATCTAGTTTTAACCGTTCACCTCTAGGGGGCTGGGTGATTTGTCGTACCATGGCTTTATTTAAGGTTCGTTCTTGAGAACCTAATTTAACGACATCACCAACACTTATTTTGCCATTGCCATCTTTATCGAAGATACGAGCTTTTTCATTGCCCTGTGCTATATAGCCAAATAAACTTAAAGCCCGCTGATTTTGTTGTTTATTTAGAGGAATTTCACGCTTTATGTTGCCTTGTTTTTGAAGTTGCTGGATTAAGGTTAAAATTAATTGTAATAACGTTTGTATAAAAAAGGGTGAATGTCGCGGAGGCTGTAGTGAGAGTCGTGGTTCTGCATAAGATTGAATGTGAGGGAATAGGGCAGACCTATCCTCTGCTCGTGTGGTATGTATATTCGCGGGAGGAATCATAATATCGTCCTTGAGTCATAGTTTAAAAATGATAATCTTTTTATTTTATTCTCAAGTGCTTAGTACGGTAATGGTATAATGATTTAAAGGCATAATATTTGTGATCAGTCGTTCATATTCGATTTTAGTGCCAATTCTGGTGATCTATGATTTTTCTAACAAAGGGTAGGGCATTTTATCATCGGGATTATAGAGACAATCAATCATTCTGTTAGGTTTTAGCGGGAAGGTGAAGGGGTGTTAAATCCATGTTCTGCAATAAATTCATCTGATGCCCATGCTACATCAGCAACTTTTACACCTTCAGGTGTTTTGATTGAGCATTCAATAATGATCTCTCCAGATCTTTTAGTACTATGAATCCTGTGTCCAATTTTGTATTGAAGATTACCGTGGTTATTGTTAGCAGGGCTCATAAGAATTTTCCCCCATTTATTTAGCTCAATTTTAAAAGGAAGGTCTTGTAAAAATGGATTATCAATTACTTGTTGCCATTCCATAAATCTCTCCATCTGGTTTGCTCTCATTGGGTCGATGGACTCCAACGAGCCAAGGCAATTATTTCGCCATGCCTTAGTACGATTGAACCGATGTGCTTGTTAAGCAGATCTCCCATGACCTCGGTACCCCCTTGTGGGGTATAAGAACGTGAACTGTCACTGCACTGCCTCATCATTTACTGACTCTCGAACCTGTGGGTTTCGTGATCCTTGGCTCACTCACCCCTGAGATTCAGCCTAATATGATGTTTCTGTTCGTAAGCTCGCAGTTTTGCGCTCGGGCTTCCTACCTACAATTCCTCACGGACTTGCAGTTGCCGTCGGCTAGTAGTTATAATTTTCGCTATCACAGCGATAAGGTAGGTTCTCCTACAGAGGACTTTCACCTCATTAGTTCACGCCCATGCTGGGCGTACCAAGGAGTTTAAACCGAGATTTGACAGCTCGGTCCTTTCGCTGCCGCTCCAGTCTGTCGCTGTAAAATGCGGCTTAACTCGGCGTTAGGCTCCCAAAATTCAAACATCGTGGCATTAACAAAAAGTATTCGCACTATGTGATGTTATCGG
>JAGLEV010000039.1 GCA_023144895.1 Thiotrichaceae bacterium | reverse complement strand
GAACAACGTATTAAAATTGACTGCACCCTGAACCTAGCTAAAGGGTGTACTTAGGATTCCACTTCCCCACTCATTTCATTCACTTTCACCTTGTTAAAATAGCTAAAAACTCCTACCCTTTTGTTATTCAATATAATTTAGTAAAAAATACCATTTTTTTCATCACTATTTGATATTAAGCAATGTGTATTTATAGCCAATAAACCGCCGTCTCTGTTTTATCTATCATTGAACTTAAACCACTTGCTTGGTAAAGTAGCTTGCAATGACCTCTTAAATTGAATAGTTTTTACTATTGATTGCCTGCCTTCTGGCTTATTAAAATGAGTAGAGAATATGAAGCATCTTGCATACATACTTGCTGGATTAACAATGAGTCTCATGATCAATACCCATGCTTTTGCAGCAGAACCTAGTGCGAGTGAAGCTGAAGTTGAGGCGGCTCTCAAGCTTGAGGCAAATATTGAAAATGGTAAAAAAACATTTCAAACCTGTGCTCTATGTCACTCACCTGAAGGATGGGGAAACCCTATTGGGCGTTATCCACAAATAGCAGGACAACACCCAAAGGTTATTATTAAGCAGCTGATCGATATTCGATTAAAGAATCGTGACAATCCTACGATGTATCCTTTTACTACTTCCACTTATTTAAAAGGCGCTCAGGGAATGGCAGATATTGCCGCTTATATATCCAAGCTACCAATGGTTCCCAATAACTCACAAGGTTCAGGCAAAGATTTAGAGAAAGGCAAAAAGCTTTACAAAGATAACTGCACCAAATGTCATGGTGATAATGGCGAAGGCGATAACAAAGAGTACTACCCTCGTATTCAGGGGCAACATTATGAATATTTATTACGTCAATTAGAGTGGATAAAGTCAGGTAAAAGACGTAATGCTGATGAGAAAATGACGAAACAAATAAAAGGCTTCTCAGCAGATGACTTAGCGGCAGTAGCGGATTACACTTCTCGCTTAAAGGCAGATAAGAGCTTGGTTGCAGATCATAAAGACTGGCGTAACCCAGACTTTAATAAAAACTTTATCACTGCTCCGCAAGTGCAAAAAGAATTTAACAACACGACAACACATTAATTTAATGAGGTTATATTTATAACCAACGACAACTGTTTGTAGGAGGATAGCGATGTCGGGAAGGTCTAAGAAAGGAATATTTTTCATATTAATTATAGGCGCGCTGCTAATGAGCTCGTTTAACTATGGATTAAAAGCAACGAATACAACGGAGTTTTGTACTTCTTGTCACTCAATGCAGACGAATCTCGCAGAGCTAAAGGAAACGGTTCACTACTCAAGCGCATCAGGCGTACATGCTGGTTGTGCGGACTGTCATGTTCCTAAGGCATTTGTTCCTAAAATGATTGCTAAAGTCATGGCTGCTAAAGATGTCTATCATGAAATATTAGGAACCATTGACACTCCAGAAAAATATGAGAAGCATCGCTGGGATATGGCAACTCGTGTTTGGGCAAAGATGAAAGCAACGGATTCTCGTGAATGTCGTAGCTGTCACTCCTTTGACCGCATGGATCTCAGCGGTCAAAGTAAAAGTGCAAGAAAAAAACATGATAGCGCAGAAGAAAAAGGTAAAACCTGTATTGACTGTCATAAAGGCATCGCTCACGAAGAACCTGAAGAGCCTGATGAAGAAGAAGCTGAAGAAGAGGATAAAGATAAGGACGAGGATGAGGATGATGAGAAGTAAGCCTAATCATCCAAATACAATAACAACCCATAAGGTTTAATACGATGAAACTCTCAAAATGGTTACTGTTAGCCTCTTTGTTTCTACCACTATCGGTTTCTGCCGAAAAAGGTAGTGAACTTAATGACCAGCTTCAAATAGCAGCATCAAAAGGTGAGATAGCACAAATCACCCAGCTACTTGAGCAAGGTGCGGATATTAATACCACCAGTCGATTTGGCAAAACGCCTGTAATGCAAGCGGCAGAATCGGGAAAATCAGCGGCTATAGCACTACTTTTATCACGCGGTGCTAATGTAAATTTTCGTACAAAATCAGGCTCTAGTGCGCTGATATTTGCGGCTGAAAATGGCTTTCCAGAAGTCACTGCAATGTTAGTGGAAATGGGTGCAAATATTCATGACCGTACCCGTACAGGCTGGGATGCAATGATGATTGCAGCACGTGATGGTCATGATGTTATTGTTGCCCAGTTATTAGAGTTTGGTGCTGATGTTAGAGCCTCTGATCGACGTGGTAATGGTGCGCTAATGTATGCCATTGAAGGGGGACATGAGAATGTTGTTAGCACCCTATTTCAATACAGCAAATTAGTATCACCTTGCGTTCCTAATGATCAAGGCATAACACCACTAATGATGGCCATTGATAAACGGAAAGATACGATTGTTAAGCTATTATTGCCCTTTAGTAAAAATATTTCTCATCAAGATAAATCAGGTGATACTGCATTACACCGTGCTGTAGAACTGTCTAATGTAGCTCTTGTTAGTGAGTTATTAGCACATAATGCTTCTACTGAGATTAAGAATGAGGATGGAAAAACAGTGCAACAACTTGCAGAGGATGCAAAGAATACTGAAATAATCGATTTATTGAAAAAATCTGCAAAAAAATAATTGCTTTAGGTTTAAAAATAATGACAACATAGGGTTCGGTTTTAGCTTAAAATAAACTAAAACCTGACCTGTCATCAAGACTAAATACAATAAAAACTTAAAACTAAATATCCCTATATTTCATTATCTTGTATTCACAATCTACCGAGATATAATAATGAAAATACCATTAGCAATCGGCTTCATATTATTGATACTACTGGTTAGCAATAGGCTATTTTTTACTAAAACCCCCAAGTTAAATCTTCAAAATACAGTCGAAGAAATTGAGCCTATCTTTAAAAGTGACACTCAGCTTTTATCAAAATTTATTCACTTGCCAATAAAACCCTATCAAGTGACTGTGGTTAGAAGTCAAG
>JAGLEV010000038.1 GCA_023144895.1 Thiotrichaceae bacterium | reverse complement strand
ATCTTTAATTTCTTCAATTGGTAGTTGTCTCTATTAGGTGTCTTTTTAACCGCTTGAGTTTATGTTGATTCGGTTAAACTGAATTTGTTAAGTAAGTATTAAAATATAGTTAACTGTTATGCTTTAATAAACATTTGAAGAAACTCTCTAAATGAAGTTAAAGATTCATGAGAATAATTCCAAATATCTTTTAACATACTTGCTTCATTATTACATTTTCGAAAGGCTTGTTTTTTCTCTTTACGAGAACAGCAGTCGAATCTTTGATATATACTTACCCAAAATTTATCAAAGTCTTTATTACTAATAAATTTGCCATTATCTTCTAAGCATTCTTTCCATGCTGAAAGACAATCAGCATGTATGGAATCTTTCTGTTTTATAGTTTTTAAAAGAGTTTCTAACTCACCAGTACCGCTAATATTAAGAATATGACAAGATATTTTCACATCTAGAGCAGAGCACTCATACCATTGGTTTACACTATTAATAACAACATTAGAACCTATGGAATTTAATGCTTTATTCACTAACTCAAGTTTTTTATTAACACCTTCTTCATCTGCATCTAAAAGGATTCCTACTTTATCTATACCTTCCTTGTCAATCTTAATTTTTAGTTCATGCAATTTACTTTCTAGTTTTTTTAATGATAGCCCTTCTAAGCACTCATAACTATTTATTGAGCAAACAGGCGTGTCAATTTCGAAATCAATATTGCTCAAATGATTCCTTATACCTTCAACAAAATATTTATCATTGATACTCTCAACAATTAAAATATTTTTACTCTCCACGGATTTTTCCCCCATGAGTAAGTGCATAATGTAATTGTTCTGGATTTCTAAGGCTTGCTTTTATTGACTCAGTTTTCTTACTTCTAAATAACTCAAAATACAAACCATTCTCATTTTTTTTGTTTAACTGGTAGTCATTAAATGCTTCAATGCACTCTTTTGAGTGAGATGTTACAAATATTTGACAATTTGCCTCCTTTGATGCCTTAAAAATGAGCTTCCAAAGTTTAGGGTAATTAGAATAATGAATGCCATTTTCTATTTCATCAATAAATAATATACTATTTTCACTTGCCCAAATTGCACAAAGTATAGCAATATATCGATTAACTCCATCACCAAGTGAAGATAAAAGAACTGGAAACTGTTTATTTTTTTTCTGAACTTTAAATATTACCCCTCTTTCAGTTGCTCGTTGTTTAATTGCTAGTAGATTTTCATCAAAAATAGCTAAAGATTCATTTAAAAAATTTTCTTTATTTAAATCAATTAATGCTCCATAGAGAAGTGATATTTGATGCTCATCTGTTTTAGATGATTTTATATAATTAATATTATTTAAATTACTTTCTACAGTTCTGCGTATAGGCATTGGAAAGTGATCATTTAAAAGCACTTCAGTTGGAATAATTCTTTCATCTTCGTTAACAGATAGGATTAAATATTGACCATACTCGGTTATTTCTCTCTCATCTTCAAATAAGCTTTCTTGTGATACATCAGTATTACTTTCACCTAACTGCATTGAACATTTTCGGTTATTTGATTTAATTGTTAAGTATTCTGATTCATCATGCATAAAGTCGAGTTCAGAATATTTTTGCTTTCGACTAGAGTTTTGTCTTCTTACAAGCATGATTCTTATTTGGTGCATTAAATCTTGGATGTTTTTAGAGCTAGACAATAACTCTATTGCCTCTAATAGTGATGTTTTACCTACATTATTTTTTCCACCAATGAGGTTGATATTCTTAAACCCAGCAATGCTTAGAGTTTTAAAGCATTTGAAATTCTCTATTTTTATACTGGTTATATGTTGGGTTGCCACACTCTTGCTCTCCTGTATAAATACTCGTTCTCATATTATAACTCTTTATAAATTTTTTCGCCTGAATATCTGCCTCTGGCTGTTAGGGCTAATGTTGCCTAACGCCGAGTTAATCAGCATTTTACAGCGACTGACAGAGCTGTAAAATGTCTATTTGAACTCCTTAGTACGCCCAGCATGGCGTGAACTAATGAGGTGAAAGTCCTCTGTAGGAGAACGTCACGCTTTTCTACTTTGATGGCTGAATCAACCATTCAAACTGCTCCAATGTTATTAGAACAATTGAAAATAGCGGGTATATTAGCTTTTGATGGAAAAACGAAGGAAAAGGCTATTGCCACAAAAAAGTCTAACACTACTTCGGATAGAGATACTAGACGAGTCCCTCATTTAGTAGCAATAGATTTGGTTATTTTAGAACAAAACTATGGCATTGTGATGTCAGGTAGTGGAGAACTAGTGAAGACTTTCCGTTAAATGTGAGCTGAACCATAAATAGTCTGCCGTGTTAATAGTAGCCGCATTTTCTGGCTTTGCTACAATAACGCTAACCGATCTTGCATCATCTTAATATTATTAGCCATTTCTTCCTGCAACGAGCTGATTAAAGCAGAATCTTTCTCCAGCCATTGTTTAGGAAATTTAATATTCTCTAGGCTGACTTCTTTAAGCTTATTTGGCAGCATTTTTGCTAAATCTACAATATTTAATGCAAATTCACCATTATCAAAAGGAATACCATCCGCTTTTCTAATGAGTTTAATCTGTTCTTGTTTTCCTTGAGCCGCCTGAACTAAAGAGCGATGATAACAATAGGGATTATTGCCTCGTTTATCAAAAAAGACATGAGCAGTCCATGTACAACCGCCTCGACATAATTCTGCATATTCACAGCTTTTGCAGAAGCCCCAAAGGTGTTGTGTACCTTCAGGTGTTCCTGCATTCATATTGATATTGAGCTCATCAGATTGAGAAACAATATTGACTAATGAATGCTCACGAATATTGCCACCCGTATAAGCTGTCGTTGGTAATGAAGGACAGCCTTTGATTGCACCATCGGCTTCTATTCCTAGCGTTGCTAGACCTGCATTGCAACCTCTCCAGAATCCCCACTCCTCATTCTCCGTTCCTGAATAAGAGCGCATCAGCTTTTCATAGGGGCCGTAATAACCCATATTATTACCAATTTGTAATGATAAGCCATCCTTACGCCCACGTTTTAGTAAATGTGCTAAAACTGGGTGGACCACTTGGAGTTCCTTGGGCTGTAATAATAGCGCATTATTATCAGCGGCATTACCCATTGGGACAGTGATAGCAATTTGCCATGCATTCACACCAACCTCTACCAGCTTTTGGTAGAGCTTGGGGAAGTCCTTAAAACTCACACGATTAACTTGTGAATTTGCCGTGATAGGGATTCCTGCATTACTAAGATGTTCTAATGATTGGAATGCCTGATCCCATGAGCCAATTTTCCCCCGTTGTTGATCATGTGCCAGCCTCATTCCATCTAAGGAAACTGAAACTGAAGCAAGACCTGCTTTTTTCATCCGCTTGGCACTTTTTGCACTAATGCCATAACCTCCCGTTACCATTGAGCAAACCATGCCTACTTTAGTAATTTCTGCAACCAATTGTAACCAGTCTTTGCGTAAATAAGCTTCACCACCAATAAGTGTGACATCACTAATTCCAGCAGCAGCCATTTGATGAATAAGATCAATAGCTTCAGCAGTATCTAGCTCATCAGAACGCGCATCTCCCGCTCTAGAACCACAATGGTTACAAAGTAGATTGCATTTAAGGGTAATCTCCCAGACAACATAAGATTTACGTTGCCTAAGATTAAAAGGATTACTTTGCTCCATTATTAAGACTCACGCTTAGGAAGAGGTCCTACAAATCCTACTGCTCCACCATAAACAGGTCGTGCACCAATGTCGACAGGTGTGCCATAAACAGGGCGTACAATAGGTTCTGGTTTAGGTTTTGGATTGGGTTGTATGTGTTGTTGCTGAAGCAAATGGATCAATAGTTGAAGTAATTGAGTCAATGAGCGCTGAAATTTAGGATTACCCCAAAATTGAGGTCGTGGGGGTGCTGGATGATAGGTTGTTGTTAAGCTATGTCGTGCTTGACGAATAGAATGATTTTGATTTCCCTGTGGTCGTCTAGGAAAAATATGATTATTTGTTGAATGAGTTGCCATTGTTTTTTGTCTCCACGCAATGATATTTATGCACAAAGCATAGTTAGGTTGAGACTTCAGTATGTGCAGTAAATGGGCTTAGACGATAGAACAATAAGATCAATGGTTTGGAGCTAACTATTATTAGAGAGTTTCTGTCGGTCAGTCTAAAACAAACCAACAGAAATAATTTTATTGCATTTTAATTTCAACCCAATAATGCTTGCTATGCCCTGATTTATAGCCCAGAACAGTCACTTTAGCACCCTGTTTAAACCAATGGAAAGGCTCATTATTAGGATCTTTTCTCGTTGGTAATCGACGAACATTAACACTAGTGGCATCAATCAAATAGGTATTGCCTGACTGTGGAAATCTGCCATTCTCAATATTAAGCGTTTTTGATACCCATTGATTGTCAACAATTTGTCCTAAGTAGATCCATCCTGATGAAGGTGGTGAAGCAGGACGATTACTATTACTTTGTTTCTTTTTATTGCTTTCTTTATCATCCTTTTTCTTATTATTACGGGTATTGACTATTTTAGCAGGGCCAGGTTTGCTACTAGAGGACTTAGTGGTTGGTTGGGCTTTTTGGCGAGGAGCAGGTCGAATCGGTGTATTGAGTCTTAATGCAACACTTCGTAGTAAATCATTGAGTTCTTTATCAGATAGCTCTTTATCTCTTTCATTCATTGGATTAGTGGCAGTTTTTGGCTTATCCGCTTTGGCTTTAGATGCAGTTTTTGGCTTATCCACTTTGGCTTTAGATGCAGTTTTTGGCTTATCCGCTTCTGGCTTTAGATGCAGTTTTTGGCTCACTTTTTTCTGACTGATCAGGCTCTTTTGGTGAATCTTCAATTTTTACCAATTTTCTAGGCTTTTTCTTACCATTATCAGGCTTCTTTTTCTCATTAGAATCTTTGGAAGCCGTTTCATTACCTTCATCTTCATCTTTAACTGTCTGGTCTTTTTTATCGATGGCAACAATTCTCTTTTTCTTTTCATCTTTCTGGGACTTAGGTGCTAAGTCTTCCACTGATATCGCTGATAGTGGGGATTCTGGTGGTGTATTAACGGCAATTTCGGGAGGTATTACATCAGACTCTGGATCAAGAATAACCTTCTTACCCGTATGGGGAAGTAACTCTTTGAGCTTATCTTCTTCTAGCATTTTAAGTTGATTGATTACTGCTTGATCTATTTGATCTTGAGAGGCTGAACTAACAATACCTCTTAAGTTTGATTGTGGGTCAGATTCTGCATAGCTAGGAAACGATAGAATGAGCGTACTACAGAAAAAAATAAGCAGAGTATTGGACTTTATTGGGCTAGAAAAGAGAGGGAATTTCATAAACACGTCGTTATTAGAGGATTAGATGATTTAGGTATTATCCATATATGAATATTATATCCTAATGCTAAGCTAAATATAGTCAACATTGGGCTATATTGTTACTGTTTTGATGACATTTCGATCATTCTCTTATTGCAACTCATTGCGATGACCTGTATGAAGGTCGGTCTGTGAGCGATCATTTTTTGCTAAATGAGAAAATGCTTATTTTTTTAAACATTACCATAATCTTTGGACTGAATAATCCAGCGCTGAGTCAGTATTTTGGCAAGGATTTGGTCAGTCTCAATAATATGTTGTCCAATGCTTTGTGCTTGTGGTAGTAAATATTGGTCATGGCTTAAATCAGCTAACTTGAATCGTAAGACACCTGTTTGGCGATTACCAAAAACTTCACCTGGACCCCGCATGGCTAAATCGATTTTAGCAATTTCGAAACCATCATTACTATTGCGTAGAGCATTAATACGTTGATGACCATTTTTTGATAGCGGAGATTGATAGAGTAGTAGGCAAGTGCTGGCTGTTGTCCCACGACCGACACGCCCTCTAAGTTGATGTAATTGTGCCAAGCCTAAACGTTCAGCATTTTCAATAATAATTAAACTTGCATTGGGCACATCGACCCCCACTTCAATGACCGTCGTGGCAACAAGCAAGGCAATATGACCTGCTTTGAATTCACTCATGACACATTGTTTTTCTTCTGATTTCATGCGTCCATGCACTAAGCCAATACTAATATCTGGCAGAGCATTTGTCAGTAAAGTCACCGTTTCCTCTGCATTTTGGCTTTGTAAGGCTTCAGATTCTTCAATTAAAGTACAAACCCAGTAAACCTGTTTGCCATCAGCACAGTAGTGACTGATTTTATTAATAACTTCTTCACGTCGATGATTAGATAATGCAACCGTAGTAATCGGAGTACGCCCTGGTGGAAGCTCATTAATAACAGAATAATCAAGATCAGCACAAGCGGTCATTGCTAGTGTTCGTGGAATGGGGGTGGCTGTCATAATGAGTTGATGTGGATAATAGTCTCCCTGTTTGCCCTTTTCGCGTAATGCAAGACGTTGGTCGACACCAAAGCGATGTTGCTCATCAACAATAATCAAACCCAGCTTTTGAAACTGTAAATCACCTTGAAATAGGGCGTGTGTACCAATCGCAATATGGGTTAAACCGAGTGCACAGTTTTCATTATTATCTCGTCGCTCTTTGGCTTTTTGTTTGCCTGTAAACCAGCCTACTTTTAGCCCTAGCGCTTCAAACCATTCAGTAAAGTTGGTGTAGTGTTGCTCGGCAAGAATCTCTGTGGGTGCCATTAAAGCGACTTGGTAACCACTCTCAATGACCATTAGCGCTGCGGCAGCGGCAACTACCGTTTTCCCCGAACCCACATCACCTTGTACCAAGCGACTCATCGGGTAACTTTGTTGTAAATCAAGGTTAATTTCTTTAATAACCCGTTGCTGTGCCTTGGTTAACTGATAGGGTAGTCGCGCTAATAGTTGCTTAACTAATTGCTGTTGATTAGAAATTTTTACACTGGGCTGCTTTTTACTATTTTCACGTAATTGTCGAAGGCTAATATGATGGGCAACCAGTTCTTCAAGGATCAGTCTTTGCTGAGCAGGGTGGCTGCCTTCTAAAAGAGCCTCCGTATCCGTATCGGGTGTGGGCATGTGAATTAAGCGAATGGCATGATCCAGTGAATATAAGGGTTTAATATCCACCCCTTGACTTGGGAGTAAGTCAACCAGATCATCACTATGTTCTAGTGCTAGCTTGATTAAACGTCGAATACTTCGTTGTTGCAAGCCTGTTGTACTGGGATAGTGTGCCGTCAGTGTGTCATCAACCACAATGGTTTTATTTGCTTTGAGGTGTGAATATTCTGGGTGAATAATTTCAAGTGTTTGTCCGCTGGAACGAATTTCACCAAAACAACGAATGCGTGGGTTTTGCTTCATTGCATCTAATTGTGCATTAGAAAAATGAAAAAAACGTAAAATGATTTTACCTGTATCATCACTGAGGTGGCAAATCATCATTCGCCGACTTTTAAATACAATATTTGCAGTGGTGACCGTCCCTTCAATCATCACATGCTGACCCACATCAAGATCACCGATGGAGTAGATGCGAGTACGGTCTTCATAACGTGACGGTAGATGAAATAGAAGATCTTGTATTTTAAATATTTCTAACTTGGCGAGGCGTTCGGCTATCTGTGGGCCAACACCTTTGAGCTCAGTAACAGATTGGTTAAGAAAATCAGTCAGACTGCTACCTTGCCTTTAATCATGGGATGAAATTGATAATCAAGCAATTCAAAATCATCAAAACTAAAATCAAAAATATTAAGAATATTAGGATTAAGCTTCATTGTAGGTAAAGGATAAGGATTTCGACTGAGTTGCAAGTTGGTTTGTTCACGATGATTAGAATAGAGGTGTGCATCACCTAGTGTGTGTACAAAGTCACCTAGTTCAAGCTGAGTCACCTGTGCCACCATCATGGTTAATAAAGCATAAGAAGCAATATTAAAGGGTACGCCAAGAAATATATCAGCACTGCGCTGATAGAGCTGGCAAGACAGTTTATTATCGGCAACATAAAACTGGAAGAAGGCATGGCAAGGAGGTAATGCCATTTGCTCAACATCGGCAACATTCCATGCACTGACAATGATACGCCGTGAATCGGGTGTATTTTTGATTTGCTCAATAATTTGACTGATTTGGTCGATGGTTTCACCATTCGGTGTTGGCCAGTTACGCCACTGTGAACCATAGACAGGACCAAGTTCCCCCTCTTCATCTGCCCACTCATCCCAAATACGAACATTATTTTCTTTGAGATAGGCAATATTAGTATCACCTTTTAAAAACCAAAGTAATTCATGAATAATGGATTGCAAATGACACTTTTTGGTTGTCACCAATGGAAAACCATCCGCCAAATTAAAGCGCATTTGATGACCAAAAACTGAGCGTGTCCCAGTACCCGTTCGATCTGTTTTTATTGTGCCATTATTATGAACATGACGCATTAAATCGAGGTATTGCTTCATGCAATTTTAGCCTTTTTTCTGCAAGAATAAAGGATTAGCCCTAAACCAATCAATATCATCGGCAAGGAGTAGAGTTGTCCTTTTGTAAGCCAACCAAAGGCAATATAGCCAATATTACTATCAGGTAGTCTAAAGAATTCAACAAAGGCACGGAATAGCCCATAAAACAGTAAGAATAAACCTGATATACGACCTATTGGGCGCGGTACTCGTGAGTAGAACCATAAAATGATGAATAACAGAAAGCCTTCCAAAAACATCTCATAAAGCTGAGATGGGTGGCGGGGAGTAAGAACGCCATCTTGGATACTAGCGGGGAAAACAACACCCCATGGAACATCGGTTGGTTTACCCCAAAGTTCTTGGTTAATAAAGTTTGCCAGACGACCTGCGGCTAGACCGATAGGAACGAGCGGGGCAATAAAATCACCCATTTGTAGAAATTGTATCTTATATTTTTTGGCTAAGTAGAAACTAGCCATTAAGACACCGATTAAGCCCCCATGAAAGCTCATTCCACCCTCATAAACTTTAAATAGTATCAGGGGGTTCTCAACAAACTTGTCGAAACTGTAGAGGAAGATATAACCGATTCGCCCACCGAGAATCACACCCAGCGCACCAAGAAACATCAGGTCATCGACTTGCTCAGGAGTCACTGGGCTCTTGGGTTGCTTAGCACGCCATTTACCCAAGACGAGAAAGCCGACAAAGCCAACAATATACATGAGTCCATACCAGCGTATGGGTAACGGCCCTAGTTGTAGTGCAATGGGATCTATATTAGGTAAAACTATCATGAGAAAAAGAGCTTTTGGAGTTCATTGCCTGGCTGAGAAGCACGCATAAAGGCTTCGCCAACAAGGAAGGCATTAATATTATGATCGAGCATAAGTTGTATATCATTCGTGGTGTGGATGCCACTTTCGGTAACAACTAAACGATCTTCTGGAATCATTGATAATAAATCAATCGAAGTATTGAGATGAGTTTCAAAGGTGCGTAGATTACGGTTATTCACTCCAATCATGGGAGCATCAATAGTGAGCGCGCGCTCAAGCTCTTCACGATCATGAACTTCAATTAAAACATCCATACCCAGCTCACTCGCTAGCTCATATAATGATTTAAGTTGGTCATTATCAAGTGCGGCGACAATAAGTAAAATGCAATCTGCACTGATCGCACGGGCTTCATAGACTTGATAAGGATCGATAGTAAAATCTTTCCTCAATACAGGAAGAGAGCAAGCGGCACGAGCTGCAACAAGATAATCTTCACTGCCTTGGAAATAATCTTTGTCTGTTAATACTGATAGGCAAGTTGCACCACCTTCAGCGTAGCTACGAGCAATATCAGCAGGAGCAAAGTTTTCACGAATAACCCCTTTACTCGGTGAGGCTTTTTTGATTTCGGCAATAACGGCAGAGCGTTTAGCGCTAATGGATTGCTGTAATGCTTTTACAAAAGGGCGCACTGCATCCGCAGAAAAACAAGCCTTTTTGAGTTCAGCTAAGCTTATTTTAGCAGAGCGCTGGGCAATTTCTTGTTGTTTAGTCTGGAGTATTTTTACCAGAATATCGGGAGTATCTGTCATGATTTATTTATGTATTCGTTTTATTAATCAATGCATTAAGTTTTTCTAAAGCCAGCCCTTCGGTAATCACTTGCTGAGCATTTATTACCCCTGCTTGATGGCTATCCACAAGACCAGCGACATAGATAGCCGCACCTGCATTAAGACAAACAATATCTTTAGCGGCTCCTGCTGTATTGTCAAAGACTTGCTGAATCATCGCTAAACTTTGCTCAGGTGAACCGACTTTAATGGAATCGAGTGCCTGACGTTGCATTGCAAAATCTTCAGGACAAATTGTATATTCAGTGATACTACCTTGTTTCAGCTCTGCGACATACGACTTTGTTGCAATGCTTATTTCATCCATACCATCTTCAGCATGAACGACCATGACATGTTGAGCGCCAAGCTGTTGTAATACTTCTGCCAAGGGTCTTACCCATTGCTTACTGAATACACCTAATACCATATTGGGTGTTACCGCAGGGTTTGTTAGTGGACCTAACAAGTTAAATAGCGTGCGGACGGCCATTTCTTTACGAGGACCAATGGCATGTTTCATCGCACTATGGTGTTTTTGAGCAAAGATAAAACCCACCCCAAGCTCATTAATACAGGCAGAAACTTTCTCAGGAGTGATATCTAAATTAACACCCGCTGCCTCGAGTAAATCGGCGGCACCAGACTGGCTGGATACTGAACGATTACCATGTTTTGCCACCGTAGCCCCTGCGGCTGCCGTCACAAAAATACTAGCAGTAGAGATGTTAAAGGTACTACTACCATCTCCACCTGTGCCAACAATATCAACGGCAGAATCCGATTGTATTATAACCTTCGTTGATAAACTTCGCATCACTTCAGCCGCAGCGGTAATTTCCTCAACCGTTTCGCCCTTCATGCGTAAACCAATTAAGAAACCTGCAATTTGAGCAGGAGTTGCCTCACCTGTCATTATTTCCTGCATCACTGACTGCATTTCCGTGCGGGAGAGATCCTCTCTTTCAATAACTTTGGCGATTGCCTGTGATGTGTTCATGGTGGGAAATGCTCAGGTGAAAATAGATGGCACTATGCTATCACGGTGCTTAGTTTATTTATATGATTAGACTGTCTTGGATTACTAAAACGTTCTTGCAGGTCAGCCATTAAAACCAAGGCAATATTTTGTCTTATTCGTCATTTTATTGGCTGATGGTAATAAAAATTAAAACAATTGCAACCAAATGAGTCGCTGAATCGTTTAATTGATGATGATCAGATTTTGTTCTGTTCTTCAGTGCTAATTATAAAAATAAGTAAAGTGAGTTATTTAGGAGATTTATTTAGATATGGCTAGATTGACTGAACAGAATCTTCAGCAAGGTTTTAAGCCTTGATAGTGGATAAGCAACTACTTGATCAGCTTTATCGTTATTGCTATGTGCTAACGTGTCATCGTGAGAATGCTTATGATTTATTACAAAGCTCACTAGAGAACTATCTTAAATACGACAATCATGATCAACAATATAAGAAGGCTTACTTACGGCGTATTATTCGTAATCAATTTATTGATAATACCCGTCGAGAAAAGTGTGTTGAATTTGAGTCATTGGGGGATGATGGTGATGTCATTGCTTTAGATACTAGACCATTAGATAATATGTTAATTGATGAAGAAATGATTGATTTAATTGGGTCATTCTTGAATGTCTCTGAGCGAGAAATTATTTTTTTATGGGCAGTTGAAGGTTATACCGCTAAGGAAATTGCAAATGAAATTGAGTCTCCACGAGGGACTGTTTTGTCTAAAATTCACCGTTTACGTAAAAAAATCAATAAAAAACTAGGTGATATAAAGAATGACTATAGTGAGGACAGGGAGGGTTAAATGAAAAAGCCACTGAAGCAAGTGATTCAGGAGCAAATGGGGAGCATCTCTTTAGATGAGCAACAGTTAACAAAGCTACTACAAATGCAGCATGTTCAGCCTGTAATAGGGGCATCAAAAAAACAGTTTAAATTCTGGTCAATGGTTACTTCAGTGATGATTTTGACCATTGTATTGAGTAGTATTTTTGTTATTTATCAGATGAATTCATCCACAATGATTCAAAAAATAGCCAATGAAGTGGCTGCTAATCATCTAAAAATGAAGCCAATGGAAGTACAAGCAACTGATATTGTTGATGTACAACGGTATTTTACACAGTTAGATTTTCTGCCTCAGGAGTCACAGCAAACAACTTCTATTGCACCACAACACTTAATTGGTGGGCGTTATTGCTCTATTCAAGGGGAAACAGCCGCACAGTTACGCTATAAAGACAAAAAAGGTGGGTATGTGACCTTATTTGAAACACACTATAGCCCTGAACTATTTAAGCAGTTGCCCGATATTGATCATGGTGAAAAGCCGATAGTGACCTATGCTAGAGGGATTAAGGTCACGCTATGGGTCGAACATGGTTTATTAATGGTGAGCACCGAATAGTCTTATCAGAATAATCATGAGCGCAGGGGTAGTAAGGCTGTTATGCTAACCCTTTGCCAATACTGACAATGAACTGTGTATAAAAAACTTTATAAGCATGTTGAGATGCTTGAAAAACAGCAACTATCAGCTAGCTTGCTAGGAACTAAAACAGGCTTAGAAAAAGAAAGTTTGCGAGTCAGCCCTGAAGGCTTTATTTCTCAGCTTAAACACCCTGAAGTACTCGGCTCTGCTCTAACACATCCCTCAATTACGACAGATTATTCTGAGGCGTTAATGGAGTTTGTTACGCCACCATTAGCAACGATTAGGGAGACTTTAGATTATCTTCTTGATATAGAATCTTTTGTTTATCAAAATCTTGAAAGTAATGAGTTGTTATGGACAACCAGTATGCCATGTATCATTAATGGTGAAAAAGATATTCAAATAGCAGACTATGGTCACTCTAATGAAGGGATGATGAAATCAGTCTATCGTCATGGTCTAGCATGGCGCTATGGTAAAATGATGCAGGTTATTGCTGGTATACATTTTAATCATTCTTTTCCTGACAGCTTTTGGCTTAATTACCAAAAAATGCAGGGTGATGAATCACCATTACAAGAATTTATTAATCATTCTTATATGGGATTAACACGTAATTTATTACGTTATGGCTGGCTCATCCCTTATTTATTCGGCAGTTCACCTGCGATTTGCAAGGGATTCCTCAACGGCAAGCCAATGGGGGACAATATGCGTAAAATGGACAATAGTACGGTCTATGAGCCTTATGGTACTTCATTGCGAATGGGAGATATTGGCTATACCAATCTAAAAGAAGAAAAAGCGGGGATTAAAGCAAACTATAATAACTTAAAGGCTTATACCGATAGCCTACGTTGTGCGACTTCAACGACTTGTTCGCAGTATGAAAAAATAGGTATTAAGGTCAATGGTGTTTACCGTCAACTGAGTACCGCTATTTTACAAATTGAAAATGAATATTACAGTACGGTGCGTCCTAAGCAAATTTTGAATGGAATGGAAAAACCTGTTGATGCTTTAGATCAGCGAGGCATTCGTTATATTGAATTACGCTCATTGGATATTAATGTTTATCATCCCGCAGGAGTAGCGAGTGAGCAGCTTTACTTTTTAAAGAGCTTTATGCTGTTTTGTTTATTAAATGATAGCCCTGAGATTGACTGTCAAGAGCGTGCTGCTATGGATAAAAATCAAAGTTTAGTGGCTCATTTTGGACGTAAGCCTAGTTTAAAGTTAGATCGTAATGGTCAATCTATTCACTTGACATCATGGGCTAATGAGTTGCTTGAAGCAATGGATCCTGTCGCAGAGCTATTAACAAATGCGACTAAAAAAGAGGATTACATTCACTCCTTAGAACAGCAAAAAGAGCGGGTACAGCATCCTGATACTACTCCCTCAGCACGTATTCTTGATGAATTGCTAACGAATAATGAAAGCTATTATGAATTTGCACGAAGAAAGTCAAAAGAGCATCGTGAAGTTTACTTAAACCGTAAGCTTTCTAGAGAAACAGAAGAGGCTTTTCAACGCATGGCAAAAGAATCTATTGCAAAACAACAGCAGATTGAAGCGAGTGATGACATTAGCTTTGATCTCTTTTTACAGAACTATTTAAACCAATAATAATTATTATGTTAAAAAACCTGATACCACCACCTGTTTATGCTTTGATGATAGGCGGGTTAATGTATGTTTTCGCCACTTATTTTCCTGTCTTCACACTACTAGAACCGCCACTGACTCAATTGGCTTATGTCTTTGTGGGGATAGGGCTGATGTTTGATTTTTCATCACTGGTGCTTTTTGTCTTGTCTAAAACGACACCCAATCCATTAAAGCCAGCCAATGCAAGCCAGTTAGTCATTCGTGGTTTTTATCAATATACCCGTAACCCAATGTATGTTGGCTTATTTTTCTTATTATTGGCTTGGGCTTGGCACTTAGCCGTTTTGACCCCTTTTCTTGCTTTGCCACTCTTTGTTTGGATTATTACTCTTCAGCAAATACAGCCTGAAGAGCAAGCACTAGAAGAAAAATTTGGTGAGTCTTACCGAGCATATAAAGCAAAGGTTAGGCGTTGGATTTAGCCTTTTTCTTTTTCTCTTCAGTCTCTAGATATTTAATACTGAGGTCAACAATCACTTCACCAAGCGCTTGTACTATCAATGCCATTTGTTGGTAATCTAAGTTCTCAGCAACATCATGAGCGGTATGGTGTGCATTATAGCGTTGCTTACCCGTATCACTGATGAGTACTGCGGGATAGCCATGTATCCAATAATTGAAATTATCAGAGGAATGAATATAGGAAATGACCTCAGGGATATTAACAGAGTAAGTTTTTAGGTCATCAACTTTTGAAAATCCTTTTTTAACGGTACGTACTTCTCTAATATCCTTTAAGCGTCCAGAGATACGAATATAGTTTCCACGGGTAGGGTAGAAGTATTTCATAAAGCTGAATCGGTGTTTTTGTGAATTCTCTTCTGAAGTGAAATAGCCGACGCCATCAAGTGACATCATCATTGAGACATGTTTGCCTTCTTTTTTCATATTTTTAGCATGATAAAAACTGCCCATATCTTCTGTTTCATGATATCGACCTTCAGATAGTGCATAGGCAACGAGTTCAATCCTCATGGGTAAATTGTGTTGTACTGATAATAAGCGTGCCAGTTCTAGTAATACAGCAACGCCACTGGCATTGTCATTCGCCCCTGCAAGCCCTTCATAAGAGTCATAGTGCGCACCAATAACAATGACATCCTTCGTGTCTGGACCAAAGCTGAGAATAACATTATTGACTTGTCCAATCGATGATTCATAAGGTTGGTAGCGAGCCTCACCATATTGCTTGAATTGCTTATGAATATAACGAGCCGGTGGGCGTAAGTTATCAAACTCAGGCGTTCGTGTAATACTACTGAGTTTAATCACCTGTTTTTGCATTTGTTGTACATCGCCTAATTGAAAACGTACCTCTTGTGTTGTTGGTAGGATGGGTTGGGTCAAGGCGAGCCAGAAGATTAAGCTCGTTATCAGTAATACTGCGACCCACTCAAATATTTTGTTTATTAATTTATCGAACATTGATTGAGTCCTAATTTTTGTAGCTATTCATTTTGCTACGCCAGTAGAGTATGAGTATTAAACCCGTGATTGCGCCACCAATATGAGCAATATGAGCAACATTTGCTCCAAATAGTGAATAGCCAGAAAGAGCTAAGACAAGATCCAGAGTGATGAGTGCAGGAATAAAATATTTTGCGGCAATGGGGACGGGTAGGAAAATCAACATAATCTTAGTATTGGGAAAAATCATTGCAATAGCAACGAGTAAGCCATACAAAGCACCCGATGCACCTACCATGGGAGTATGGTATATTTCTAGAATTTTAATTCCTTGTTCCTTACTCAGTAAGTTAGGTGGGTACTGGCTTGATAGTAGCATCTGTGTAATGTCATGCGCCTGCATCCCACCATCAATCAGTAGTTGGTATAGCGACTGGAATTGGTAATAGTTGATTAATAAGTAGATTAAAGCAGCGCCAAAACCACTGATAAAATAAAAGGTTAAAAAACGACGAGTACCAAAGGCTTGTTGTAAGGATGTACCAAACATAAACAGCCCAAACATATTCATAAATAAATGCATAAAGCTACCATGCATAAACATGTGTGTCGCAAATTGCCAGATACCAAAGTGCTCATTTTTAAAGAAATAGAGGCTAAGTGAATTGGTTGTGCCATAGTCATCATTGGCACTAATGATAAACATTAGTACATTGATAGCGATAAGAATCAATATAGGTTTTGAGTACTGTTCCATAGGTAATGAATATTTCTTAGTCTGTTGTTTTATTATTTATAATATCATAGCTTATTTTTTGGATAAAAAGTGGTATTGAACCCTTACCTCTCCCTATCGATTATCAACACTAACATGGACTCATGTTTAAAACTAAATATCATGTGCTTTAAGATGCAAACAAGGTTGAAGTTAGGCTGCAGGCTATCAAGGCAACTTTCTTGGGCTTTCCTGCACTACCCATTTTTGTATCAATCGTTTTAAATTTACTATTTGACTGTATCGCTGAAAGTATTGCTATAAAGAGAACGGTACGAACTCTATGTCAACCACGCATTAAATGATCGGGTTGAGAATAAGCTGGATATTTGGTATATATCACCCATCATAAGCGACTCAATCGCTTTATTTTACGAGGAAAAACAAAGGTCAACGCGCAATGAAAATTATTCTGTATGACCCATAATATAGAGAAAATCGCGAATGATGAGGATTTAGCCGCATCATACTTGTTCAAATTAGGAAATCAGCCGTAAATTAAAAAATAAATAATTAATTTTATTGTGATAAAACAGTACGATGCTTTGGATGCATATCACTGACCCCAGTAATCCAGCCTTTTTCAATCAGCATAGGCAAATCATTTAGGGCTTGAGCAACCTCTGTCTTTTTAATCATCTGTGCTAATGAAGTGTCAGAGCAATGAGTTAATAACTGATAAATTTCGAGGGATATTTTCTCAATTAATGGCTGATCATCGTGGCGATAAATACACAGTAAATCATTATTTAGTAGGGCAGGGGTGTCAGATACTCTATTGTCTTCTTGATGATTTTTCCAAATATCAAAAATAGGGAAGCTTGTTGAGATCAGTGAAAGTGAGGGGCTTAGTATAAAAAATAAATTTTCTGGCTTTGCAGAAAGGCGTTCAAACTCACTAAAATTAAAAACCAAATTATCAGCAACGTAATAAGACTGATGCCATTGATATTCTAATCTCGCTAGATCCGCCAAATAAGGATAATCTTGTAACTCTATTCGTTGCTGATATTCAAAGCCAATATAAAGTGAGAATTGGTCACCATAAGCATTGAGGTCTTCAGATGATGTGTTGCTTTGCTCGCTATAATTTCGCGCCCAATGAGCAAAGAGTTTCTCTCCAACCACTTGGCAAACGACTGGAAAAATCGCCATTAATGCATTGACATGAGAGCCCATAATATTGTGTTGATAGATATTAACTCGTTCACTATTAGATAGACTTCCTAGCGGTTCTAATTGTGCGAAAAAATCAGCATTACCTTTTTGAATGGCATGACGGTTTAAACTATCATTGAATTGTTGTTGTAGTTTTTTTAAATTAGGCATTATTCTTTCTCATCATAATATCGTGTGCTAACTTTGCCTCATCTTGGAGCACAGAGAATTCAGGTATATCATTATCCCACTCAATTAATGTTGGGATGACGGTATTGTGTAAATGACAACGCTCAGCAAAACCTTGATATAACGTCCAAACAGCATCAGAAACAGGGTTGTTATGAGCATCTAATAAATAACCTTCACGCTCCTCATAACCTGCAAGATGTACTTCACACACAGCATTGAGCGGAACTTTATCCAACCATTGTTGTGCTGAAAAATGATGATTGATTGCACTGACGTGAACATTATTAATATCTAATAAGAGCTTGCATTGTGTTTCTTCTACTAGTGCAAGGATAAAATCAATTTCTGATAATGATGAGCTGGAATAACTTAAATAACTGGAAGGATTTTCAATGAGCAAGGCTTCACCAAAAAAATCTTGAATAATATCTATTCGTTGGCTGATAAATTGTAAGGATTCTTCATTATAGGGGATAGGAAGTAGGTCATGAAAATGTCGCCCTTTAAACTGAGTAAAGGCGAGGTGGTCTGAAACCCAGCTTGCTGAATATTTTTCTTTTAATTGTTTTATTTTACTTAAATAAGAGAAATCTAGAGCATCTGTTCCACCAATCGACATACCAACACAGTGCAGTGTTACGGGGTATTGCTCACGAATTGCAGCCAGTTGTTTGGGAATTAAACCTCCTTGAGATAAATGGTTGTCTGCTAATAATTCAAACCAAGGAGTATTAGGTTGCGTGGTGAGCACTTCAATCATGTGTTGATCACGCAAACCTAAGCCAACACCTTGGATTATAGTGTCTGCCCACGGTTGAGAGTGAGCAGATGACTTGCTTAATAATGAAGACATTATTTTTCTTTTTTCTCATTACCTACTGGAGCTTCAGGTGTCTCAATATCAGCAGCATCACTTGCTGATTTTGCAGGTTTTGTTTCAGCAACCACACCATTGGTAATTTTGGTACAAGTGCCTTCTGCAACATAAACCCACTCTTGATCACTATTTTCTACAGTACTTTGACCCGCACAACTATGTTTTCCATCTAAAGAACCACAGTCATTTTGACCTGCTTTAGCGATGCCAGCACATTTTTCCCAGTTTGCAGGTGATTCAGGTACAGCATTTGCTGTACTTGCTAGACCCATGCCTAATGCTAATACACCAGAGATAGCCGAAGTAAGTATTGTTGTTTGTGTGTTCATTGTTATATCCATTTTATTTTAATAAGATTGGTGAAGCTTTTGTTGGCCTCATTTTAATGACGAATAACAATGAGATTTGATTTCACTTTTTTATTAAAAAATAAGCAGCATAAAATAAACAATACAGAGGGACTTTAAAAGTTATTAGTATTTGAATGGCTTATTAACGAGTCAGCTTGCTTGTATGGGGCTTCTGTTAGATAACTTACTTTTAAGATAGACTTTGTTTTATCAATGATTGCTCATCATCATGTGAGCGTGTAAAGCACAAGAAGTCTTTTCTAAAGAGACCAGCTAAATATAATGAGAACGACGGTTATTTGACGGTAGTTGAGCAGTGACTTTATTGAATATTAAGCCTATTCAATAAAGTCAGTTCAATCGAGGAAAATAAACAACTTACTCAATAGAGACGCTATAACTCACTACCCCTCCAGCACCTCCTTTCAATATATCGGCAGAAGGGAATGACCATGTTATATCGCCATAACTTTCTGTTGGAGTACAGCTTGTCAAACTTGCAGGTAGCGGTGCTTCACACACAGGCACTCCCACCAGTGTTGTAAAATCAGGTACGACATCGTTAATAATTAAATCCGTCAGAGGTCCTGTACCCGTATTACTGTAGTAAATACGGTATTTAATCGTATCCCCTGGTTTTGCTTGATTTTGGTTTTCAGTTTCAGCCGTACCTTGGCTGATATTTTGTACTGTTTTACGCAATTCAAGCCTTGACTCTCCTACTACTGGCACAGCCGCAGGAGGAGTAACTACAGGAGGAGTAACCACAGGGTCATTCGCTGCTGCTTTGGTAAAGTCAGTGACTTTTAGTTGCACACTTCCTGCTATTGTATTTAAAGTGCCCGCATTATTAGTAAAATCAAAATCAGCCGTTATAACATT
>JAGLEV010000037.1 GCA_023144895.1 Thiotrichaceae bacterium | reverse complement strand
CTATTTCACGTCAACCCTTATTTTCGATTATTTTCCAATTAAATCCATCTTTCTGAGAAGAAATATATTTTTCAACAACTTGCAAGAAAGATAAGTTTTCCAATAAAGCATTGACCTTCTCAGAATCGTTATTATTCTCACTCAAATGCATTGCGACCAAACATTGCAAATGTGAACAATCAATCTGACTCATTAACGAAGTGGACTGATTATTCTCTAAATGACCATATTTCCCCCCAACTCTTTGCTTTAAATTATAGGGATACTTTCCCGTTACAAGTAAATGCTCATCATAGTTGTACTCTAAGAGCAAAGCATTCATCTGACTAAGCCGCTCTATTATGATTGGAGTAATATGACCAGTATCAGTGAGTACACCTAATGATTGCTGATTGGATGAAAAAACAAACTGACAGGGTTCACTCGCATCATGAGGAACGGCAAAGGGTTGGATTGTAAGATCGCCAACAGTGAGTGTATCGTCAGCTTTAAAAAAATAGGTTTGATAAAAGCGATTATCCTTGGCAGCATTATAAGTGCCAACAGTAATCCATACAGGGAGTTTGTACTTTCTGGAGAGACGACCCACGCCTGTGATGTGATCACCATGTTCATGACTCACCACAATACCATCGAGTGAGTCAGGAGGGCAGTCTAGCTTATTCAACCGATGCTCGGTTTCCTTTAAGGAGAAACCACAATCTAATAGTATCCGCCCTGTGGCTGATTCAACAATAAGACCATTGCCCCTACTCCCACTCCCTATAGAGGCAAATTTCAGCATAAGCTTAGTTTAATGCTTCTCGCAAACTAGCTAATACTTTTTTAGCATGTATTGCAGGCAATGCTTTTCCAGTGTTGTCAAGTAAACGTAACTCTGTCGTTGAACCCATTGCTTTCACCTGAACAACAATTTGTGTACCTTTAGGTAAGTAAGCTTTTTGAGATTCTATCAAACGAGTCAACTGATTTCCACGAGGTGCATCCTTACCCCATAAAGCAGCATATAAGCCCTTTGCTTCATTCTGCCCTTCTAGAGTAAAACCAATACGACGTAGTGCAACACCTGTTCTTGCCCATGTTCGCTTGTATTTATCACGAATCATTAATTTAGGTGCATTACTTGCTAGATTAGCCGTTGATACTCTTCTTACTCCTACACTATGTGGGGCTGGAGCTGGGGTTGGTACAGAGCGCTGACCACCACGTGATTTAAAGACAAAGGTCTTATCATATTCTGGTGAGCTTAAATCTGGCGGTACTTCTAATGACTTAATACTATTGCTTTGTTGATAGTGCGTTGTTTTATTATCAAATGTCTTATTGATTTGCGCACATGATGACAGTAGCCCTACTGCCGTCATAATAAGGATTCCCTTAACTATCCTATTTTTTTTATTCATTCTACATCGACTCCTGCTTCATGCATGGCCTCCAATAAGTCTGCATGATGGTTAGCTTCCATCGGGGTTAATGGTAAGCGGTTAACATTACCGCCATAGCCCATCTTATGTAATGCCCATTTTACGGGTATTGGGTTCGGCTCAACAAATAACTGTTGATGTAATGCTTCTAAGTGTACATTGATCTCTTCTGCACGCTGCCGATCACCTGCAATAGCAGCGGCACACATGATTTGCATGGCCTCAGGTACAACATTTGCTGTCACTGAGATATCGCCCTTACCCCCCATCAACATTAATTCCATCGCTGTGCCATCATCACCACTGATAATATCAATTCGATCAGCACAGAGATCTATTAGCTGTTGTGCTCTCTCTAAATCACCCGTGGCTTCCTTAATAGCAATGATGTTTTCAATATTTGCTAAGCGTGCAACGGTTTCAGGTAGTAGGTCAACTGCTGTGCGACCAGGAACATTATATAATATCTGTGGGATATCCACCTGTTCCGCAACCGCCTTATAATGGAGGTACAAACCCTCTTGAGTAGGCTTATTGTAGTAAGGAGTTACTAATAGTGCTGCATCTGCACCGACTTCTTTTGCCTGTTGAGTTAATTCAATTGCCTCTCGTGTACTATTAGAACCTGTTCCTGCTATAACAGGAATCTTTCCTGCGACCAGCTCTACAATACGTTTGACAACTGCGGTATGTTCAACATGAGAGAAGGTTGCTGACTCTCCTGTTGTTCCCATCGCTACAATGGCATTCGTGCCACTTTCTAAATGAAAGGCGACCAATCTTTCTAAAGCCGCTTCATCCACTTCACCCACACCCTGCATCGGGGTTATCAATGCTACTATACTGCCGCGAAACATCCGTTTCTCCAGTTAAATAATCTAAAAACAGAATAGTACTTTATGCCGTACTAAAAACACAAGAAAATCATTGGGACAGTTAAACAACAGTAGCTTCTGTTAGATTTTAGCTGGAGGTTGATCCTATGCCATTCTTTTAAAAAAAGGCAAAAATCACAAAATTTTAGAACTTTTTGTCATTCACTTCACAGAGCCAACAGCTGACAACAACACGTTCTAATAAGCCAACTATTTCACTTATTCCCTTATAAGAGACAAATAATCACTTAGTTTATCCTCAAATTGCCAATCAATTATCCATATTACAGATATTGACACCAGTAATCGGCAATAAACGACACTAGGACAAATAGGAGTCCCCAAAACAGAGCAAAGCTTCATTTTATGTCTACATTCATAATACGACTGGCTCACAGCAATGTGGTCAATTAATTATAGATAACCCAATATATAAGGATGTATATTATGAAAAAGACGCTTATTACAACTTTAGCGCTTAGCCTTTTTGCACTAGCAGGAGCTGCTCATGCACATGGGAATATTCACACCACCACTACTGGTGGCCACAACCATGGAAATAATCATGGTAATTACAATAATCACACTAAAAATTCTGGTCTTTATCTCGGTGCTAGTGTTGGTAAATTAAGATCAGATGTTAATAATGTTGCTGTACCTGCAACTCTCTTTGGCACACTTATTACACCGACTCCTAACTTTTCTTTTGATAGATATGATGAGCCTGCACAAAAAGTTTTTGCTGGTTATCAGTTTAATAGTAAGTTTGCTGTTGAAGCACATCACTTTAATTCAGATGAGAACATAACAGGAAACGATATTATTTTTGGTACCTCTTATGATATGGCGGCAAAACATGAAGTAAAGGCAACAGGTCTTTCTCTTGTACTGACACCTTTTAACTCTCACAAAATCATACCTTTTGCTAAAATCGGTGTAACTAGAGTTAAAACAAAGACAACAACACCTGCAAGTAGATCACTTGGTGTAGTTATTCCAGGAACATTATCATCAACTAGTAACACAGGTATCTCTGGTGGTTTAGGTGTTATGTTTCCTGTTAACGAACGCTTAAAGCTTCGTGCAGAATACGAAAAGTTTGATAGCAATACCGATCTTTTATCAGTAGGTGCTAGCTACCACTTCTAAAATATCGTTTAAATCGAGTAAAGTAATATGCCCTCTAGAGTAGAGGGCATTATTATTTGTATTATCCATTATTTCTTATTACGCCTCCCTTTACCTAATAAAAATCAGCAATACAAGCCGGTTATTTAATAGGCTACCCTCAATAATAACAAAAATTCAGGATATGCCATATTAGAACAAATGAAAGAAACGATCATTTTTACTATTTGTTTCATTATTTACGATTAAAATCAAATTAAATCTCTCTATTCTTAAATATTTATCAAAATATTATGTTTTTCTCAACAATCCCTACAACTTATGCCTGTCTCTATTTAATACTCCTACCAATTTGTAACAAAAACTAACCAATAACTGTGGTAAAAAACACCAAAAGCTATAATAAAAAGCTGCTTAAAAATAGTGACCTAAATTATAATAGCCACATTAAATCAAGCAAATACAATAGTTTCTTACTATATTATTAATACGAATAGACACACTTTTTAGTGGTTTGATTTTAATAATTATAACAAATTAGGACATGTATTATGAATAAGACACTTATTGCAACTTTAACAATTGGGCTTCTTGGATTTACTGGAACGGCTAGCGCTCATGGATCTCACCTTTATAGTAGCCATACTCATCAGCATCCAGCAAAAGCTCAGGTTAAAGCTCAAGCGAAAACTTCAGGCGCTTATTTTGGTGCAGGTGTGGGAAAATTAAGATTAGATGTTGATCCTGGTACAGATATTGATGATACAGCTCATAAGGTTTTTGGTGGATACCAGCTTAATAAGAAATTTGCGGTTGAATTACAGCACGCTAAAATGGATGGTACTCAAGCTCCTGCCCCTACAGCTTATGATGTTCGAGCGACGAGTCTTTCAGCAGTGATTACTCCATTTAATTCTTCACGTGTTACTCCTTTTGCAAAGATCGGTGTTTCTCGTGTGAAAAAAGATCTAAGTACTGGCAATACAAGTGATACGGGTATTTCTGGTGGTCTTGGACTCATGTATTCAGTGAATAAAAAATTCAAAGTTCGTGCAGAATACGAAAAATTTGATAGTGATACTGACATGCTTTCTATTGGTGGTAGCTACCACTTCTAAAATATGGGTACGTCCTTCACTTGTTGTTGGGCGTACTTATAAAACTCCCACCCCTGCTTAGCGGTTAATTTTCAAAGAATAATAATTAATTAGACTAAGCCACTCCTTATTTATTCTCAAAGATGCTACTATCACGCGTTGTCACTCATTCTGTCACACCGATTTGAGCTGTTACGCAAAATAAGGATTACACCTTGGTAGATAGCCATACTTATAAAAACCATTCCATAACAAAAAAAGACTTATGCCCAAGAGCAATCAAAGTTCTTGAGTCTCTCAACAAAGCTGGCCATGAGGCATATCTTGTTGGTGGCGCTGTGCGTGATTTATTGTTAGACAAAACTCCCAAAGACTTTGATATAGCAACAGCAGCCCATCCTGAAGAGGTAAAACGGACTTTTCGTAACAGTCGTTTGATTGGTCGTCGATTCCGCTTGGCACATGTTTATTTTGGCAGAGAGTATTTGGAAGTTGCTACTTTTAGAGCGCCTCATGATGCGGGCTCCGAAAATGCGGGAAAAACTGCCAATGATGGTCGTATCACTCATGATAATGTTTATGGCACATTAGAAGAAGATGCCTTACGACGTGACTTCACAATTAACGCCCTATTCTATGATCTAAAAAATAAAGAGATTAAAGATTATGCGGGTGGCATTCAAGATATTCAAGATAAGCAAATACGTCTGATTGGTGATCCTGAAGTACGTTATCGTGAAGATCCTGTGCGGATGTTGCGGGCTATACGTTTTGCAGTAAAACTCGATTTTACTATTCATCCTGAAACCGAAGCACCTATCTATAAGATGGGTAGTTTACTAAAAAACATTGCTCCTGCACGTTTATTTGATGAAGCACTCAAACTTTTTCATGGTGGACAAGCATTGGAAACATTTCAAGCTTTACGTCGTTATGATTTATTCCAATATTTATTCCCACAAACAGAAAATGATCTATTAGAAGAACAGGATGAATCTTTCCTTACCTTTATTGAGCAAGCATTAAAGAATACAGATCAGCGTATTAATAGTGGTATGAGCACAACGCCAGCCTTTCTTTATTCGGTTTTATTGTGGGCTAGAGTGCAACAACGTTTTATGCTCTATCGCGAAAGTGGTCAACCGATCTACCAGTCCACTCATCTTGCTGCCACTGATGCCTTAAATGAACAAGTAAAGTCAACGGCAATTCCACGGCGTTTTAGTAATGTCAGTCGAGAAATATGGATATTACAAAGTCGCTTTGAACGTAAAGATTGTGGATCATCATTAGCACTGATTGAGCACCGTCGTTTTCGTGCAGCCTATGACTTCCATTGCTTACGAGCCCAAGCAGGGCATATTGATATAAGTGAATGTGAGTGGTGGACAGAGTTCCAAAAACTCAACCATGAAGAGCAACTTGAACAGTGTAAAGAATTTGCTCGCCCTCGCAAGAAACGCCGTCGCCGTAAGAAAAAGTAATGGATGCTTATATTGGCTTAGGGGGCAATATGGGTGACACTATCACTACTTTGCATGGTGCTTTAGATGCTATAAATAAGCACCCCCAAATGACACTAATCACTCATTCTAGTTTTTATGGTAGTCAAGCCGTTGGAGTCACAGAGCAAGCTGATTTTATTAATGCTGTCGCCCACATCAATACCAGTCTCAAACCATTAGAACTCCTCAAAGCATTACAAGCAATAGAAAATGATTTTCTCCGTCGACGAGAGCAACGCTGGGGACCTCGCACACTAGACCTTGATTTACTCTTATATAACAACGAATACATCAACTTACCCACTCTCACTGTGCCTCATCCTCGAATGACGAAACGTAGCTTTGTTATCTTTCCTCTAGCTGAAATTGCTGAGGGACTTATTTTCCCGAATGGGCTTGAACTTTCCCACTATCAATCCAATATTAATAATGACTGTTGGATTTTGGAGAAACACAATGACTAAACGCAAAAAAGTAACCGTTACACAGCTTAAAAAAATGTTACAAACGGGTGAAAAAATTGCGGCGCTGACTGCCTATGATGCTAGTTTTTCTCGTGTGATTGACCAGCAAGGCATGGATATTATCCTTGTTGGTGATTCATTAGGCATGGTTATTCAAGGACACAATACAACTGTCCCCGTGAGTATGGATGATATTATTTATCATGCTAAAGCAGTTGCTAATAAGAATGAATCTGCATTGTTAATGGTCGACCTGCCTTTTATGAGTTATACATCGCCTGAAATAGCACTACGCAATGCGGCTAGGTTAATGCAGGAAGGTAATGCAGAAATGGTTAAGCTAGAAGGTGGCGCTCCACAAGTTGAAACAGTTCGACAACTCAGCCACCACGGTGTTCCTGTTTGTGCTCATCTTGGTCTAACTCCCCAGTCTGTTTATAAACTTGGTGGCTATCATGTACAAGGTCGTGGTCAACAGGCTGCTCAACAGATGTTAATTGATGCCTGTGATCTGCAAGAAGCGGGTGCTGATGCTGTAATATTAGAATGTATCCCCCCTGCTCTTGCACGTGAAATTACGACTGTTTTGGAAATTCCAACGATTGGTATCGGTGCCTCTGTTGATTGTGATGGGCAAATTCTGGTTTTACATGATTTGATCGGTCTCACAGAGAATGCTCCTAAATTCAGTGCCAACTTTATGAATGATGCAAAAAGTATTGCTGAGGCCGTTAAAAATTATATTGAGGCAGTCAAAAGCTCTCAGTTCCCACAAGAAGAACACTGCTTTCTATGATTGTTTGTGATGATATAAAACCTTTACGTCAATATATTAAACAGTGGCGACAAGAAGGAAAAACCATTGCTCTCGTTCCAACGATGGGCAATTTACACCAAGGTCACCTGAGTTTAGTTGCTGAAGCAAAACAACATGCAGATATTACTATTACTAGTATTTTTGTTAATTCCACACAGTTTAGTCAAGCCGAAGATCTACACAATTATCCACGTACCTTAGATGCAGACCTTAAACAATTAAAACAGTCAACCTGTGATTTAGTTTTTACTCCTGATGCTGATGTTATGTATCCCTCGCAAGCCTTCTCTACCCACATAGAAGTCACGGGGATCAGTACACTATTTGAAGGCGCATCCCGCCCGGGTCATTTCTCTGGTGTCGCTACGATTGTTGCCAAGCTATTTAATCTCACCACGCCTGATTATGCTATTTTTGGTGAAAAAGATTTTCAGCAGTTACTACTGATACGCCAAATGGTCAGTGATCTAAATTTTGATATTAAAGTGATAAGTAAAGCAACTTCACGAGAAAAGAATGGCTTAGCGATGAGTTCACGTAATAGCCAACTAACGGATAAAGAACGTATAATTGCCTCAGCATTTTATCGCCAACTACAATGGATTAAGAAAAACATTAAATCGGGACATCGTGATTTTTTATCATTAAGTCAACAGGCTAGCCAAAAGCTCAACCAGCTCGGATTTAAGACAGATTATATTACAGTATGCCGACAATATGATTTAGCAATACCCACTGCAAAAGATAAAGACTTAGTGATTCTTGCTGCGACACAATTAGGACAGCCCCGATTGATCGATAATATTACACTGGAGATATAATCAGCAATCTATCGGTTGACAAATTAGCCGATTATAATGTATCACTGATCGAGTGATATACTATGATGATTAAATTTTCACTATGTTTAGAAAAAATACCCCCGGAAGACTCAGTAAAACATTGGCTATTTATCTTTATTTATTTAGCTCATTAGTCACATTAATTACAACAACGGTACAACTTTCTCTTAATTACAATAAAGAAATGACCGTCATTGAAGCCTCTGGCAACATACTGAAAAAAAGCTATCTGAAAAGTTTGACAACAGCCGCATGGAATTTTAATGATGAGCAACTTCAGACCTTAATCGAAGGTTTAGAAATTTACCCTAATGTCTGTTATGTTGGAGTTATTATGAAAAAAAAAGTTTATGCCCAAGCGGGTAAAATGTCAACCCATAGTAGCGACATAATACCTCACGAATGGAAGCTATTCTCGGATGAGAATAAATATATCGGCAAAATCATCGTACAAATCAGCACAAAAGCCCCATTAGAGTCACTCTATGATGAAATAAAAATGACACTGTTTACTAATTTTATCAAGATGTTCTTTATCGCCACTTTTCTTATTTTACTGGTTGAATATTTGATTACTCGTCACTTAAAGCATCTAGCAGATGACTTAGATAAGGCACAAAGTTTTGAATCCTTGCAGGGTGATATTGTGTTAATGAGTAAGCGAAATCACAAAAATGAAATTGACTCCGTCGTTCTCGCCATTAATCAAATGCGCTCTAAGCTCAAAAGACTATGGTCTCAGTTACAAATGAGTGAACAAAACTATCGCCATATTATTGACAACTCGGGTCAAGGTATTCTTATTAATAATGAAACTCAAAGTATTCATTGTAACAAGGAAATTTTAAAATTATTTAACATCAAGACCATTGATGAATTTAAGCAGCACCTTAATACCATTAATGCTAGTGCAAAAGATCTAAATAATAGACATCCCAATCAGCTACCCCCCATGCTAGAAATTAGTATTCCTAAAAATAAATCCACCGATAGCGAGCAAAGAATCGTTCAGCATTTTTTCCATAATGTACTTTGGAGTGGTGAACCTGCAACAGTACATTTCTTTATTGATATTACTGCAGTAAAAATATTAGAGAAAAAGAATAAACAGCAAGAAGCTCACCTCATTCAAGCGGATAAAATGAATTCATTAGGTGTCATGGTTTCAGGTATTACTCATGAAATTAACAACCCTAATCACCTCATTCGTATTAATATTGATACCTTGTCACGGATATGGGAGGAAATACAACCAATCCTTGATCACTACGCCACTCAGCACCCTGATTGGCATCTTAGTAATATCCCTTATTCTGAAATCAAACCTTTACTCCCTGTCGCTATCAGAGATATTAAACAAGGTAGTATCCAGATTCAGAATATTATTACGGATCTAAAAGACTTTATCCGTAGCAAAGGCTCTGCACCCTTTAATTATTGTAATGTCAATAGTACTATTCATGATGTTTTGCATATATTACAACCTCATATCTCAAAACGAGGCATCAATGTCAGCTATCTACCCACAAGCCCTGATTTACAAATAGAAGCACAACAAACACATCTTAATCAAGTGTTTGTTAATCTCATCCTTAATGCGATTCAATCCTGTAAAAAGAATACAGGAGTGGTGAAGATTACCGTTGAACAGGTTGAAAATAATGTTGTGTTTAGAGTAAAAGATAATGGTTATGGTATTGAGAAAGAAAGATTAAAGAATATTTTTGACCTATTTCATTCCTCCAAGAAAGATACTGGTGGTACAGGTATTGGGCTGGCGATTGTTTATCGTTTAATACAACTCCATCAAGGTACTATTGATGTGCAAAGTGAGGTGGGTAAAGGGTCTATTTTTAATGTCACCTTGCCTATTCAACAATAAAATAGCGTAAGCTATTCAGGTTTTTCAATTGCTTAATTTATTAGCTTACTGCTAGACTATATTATTAAACCTTTATCATTGATCGTACGTCATAATAGGTAAGTTTTTTGATAAAATCACAAGCTCCAAATGATATTATTACCAATCAAGAGTCATCCGTGAGAATCTTTGCCATAAACAAAGGATTCTCTAACTACACAACTTAAAGTTAATTCAAGATACAATACATGGGTAAACAATCTGTTCTTATTGTTGATGATAAAAAAGATGTACTGCGTGGGCTTAAATTAATGCTACGCACACATAATTTTTCATCCGTTAATACCATTAGCTCTGCTGAAAAAGTTATGCCCTTTGTGCATAAATATAAACCTGATATTATTTTACTTGATCTGCATATGCCCAAAGTTAATGGCATTGAAATACTCGCTGATATTAAAAAGTCTTATCAAAGTATTGCTGTCATTATTATTACCGCAGACGAACAAATTGATGTTGCTGTTGATTGTGTTCGTATGGGAGCACACGATTATTTTGTAAAGCCTGTTGACCAATCACGCCTGATCCTGTCAATTAACTCTATTCCCTATCAAAAAGACGCGAATAACAGTCCAACAATGATTGTTAGCCAAGCGCAAAAAGATCGCCCTTTCAAAAAGATTATTACTCGAAATCAACTGATGCAAAGTTTATTTTCTTATATTCAAGCGATTTCAAACTCAACTCGCCCTGTACTCATTACTGGAGATACAGGCACAGGAAAAGAACTTTTTGCTCAAGCAATACATAAAGTTCGTATAAAACAGCCAGCAGAAATGGTGACGGTTAATATTGCGGGGTTAGATAATACGACCTTCTCTGACACTTTATTTGGGCACTATAAAGGTGCCTTTACGGGAGCAGCAACGACTCGTGATGGACTCGTTAAAAGAGCACAAAATAGTAGTCTTTTCCTTGATGAAATTGGTGATTTAGACAAAAATTCACAAGTAAAATTATTACGTTTATTACAAGATGGTAGTTACTATCCGCTCGGTTCTGATAAGCTCCATTATAATAAAGCACAAATTATTGCGGCAACAAATCACAATTTAGATGAGCTTATTACAGAAGGAAGCTTTCGCCGTGACCTGTATCACCGCCTACAAGTACATATTGTAAAAATTCCCAATCTTGCTGAAAGACCTGATGATATTCCTCTACTCTCTGAATATTTAGTAGAAAAAATTAGTGAAGAATTAGGAAAACCCCCACCAACAATCCCTAAGGAGGTCATGCAGTACCTAACCGACTATAGCTTTCCTGGTAATGTTAGAGAGCTAGAAACGGTGCTTTATAATGCCGTTATTCAAGCCAATGATATTTTACCATTAGCGCCTATCGAACAAGTACTGTCTGGTTTCTCAGCTAATACACAAAATGATCAAGAATATATACAAATGCTTGCTCAACTCAAAAGCCTACCTAGTATTCATAATATTACCTCAGGTTTAATCAATGAGGCAATGAAACGAACAGATGATAATGTGATCAATGCCTCTGAGTTATTAGGCATCACTCGTCAAGCTTTGTACAAGCGCTTACAACGCAATAAATAAACCTCAGTACTATCTACGGCGCTTACGACGTAATTGTCGGTTTATTCTCTGTTGATGTAATGGCTTATTCTCAGCATCACCAGAGCCTGTTAACTCCTCCACTAAGTCTTCTTCAGGAAACTCAGGCTCTTTATCAACCACTAAAACCGTCTTAGTAGGCTCTATAACCTCTAGTGAGAATTTTTCTTCATACTGATTTTCTTCCTCAATAGGATCAATATCCTCTTCAGTATCAGTTATTTCTATAATCTCTTTTAACTCAGACTGGCATTGTGTTAGCTCTGAATGTAAAAACTCCACTCCTTGGCGATAGTTTTGGGTATCTTCCATTGCGGTTGTAAGAAACTCTTGTGCCTGACCTTTAAATGCATCTAGCTCATTAATGACGGCTTGCTTATCCTCCTCTGCTTGCTGTACAAACTTTTGTAGTGTCTCAATTTCAAGATGTTGCTCCGCTCTAGCCTGCTCAATACCTTCTAGTTGCTGTTGTAAGTTCTGTTGATTATTTAACTGTGAGCTGAGTGTCGCTATTTCTAGTTGTGAGGATTCTGCTTCTACCTGTCTTTGCTTTAAGTCATTTTGAGTCAATTCATTAAGGCTATTCTCTGATTTTAATTGTTCAATGACTTGGTTTCTCTTTCCAATCACAGACTTTGCCTGATCTACTGTTTTTTTATAATGAACTAATTCTTGTTGTTGCTTCTGCACATGAGCTTGTAATTTTTTTGCAAAATCTTGAATTTCTTTAATCTTATGTTCTGTCTTTTTATAATGAGCTAATTCTTGCTGTTGACTCTGTACGTGAGTTTGTAATCTTTTTGCAAAATGCTGAACCTCTTTAATTTTATGCTCCAAGGAAGGCACTGTTTGTTGACCCGTCTCTAGGCGATGCATTGATGATTGCTGTCTGGCTAAACGGGATGACAATTTTTTATTCTGCTGTTTTAACGTTGACAGGTTCTCTTTATATTGATGGCAACGTGTTTTTAGCTCCTTGTAACGCTCCTTGTACTCCCTAGCTAACTGTGATTGACGCTGACAACTACCACGTAATACCCAGCCAAATAGTGCTGAAATTAATGCAAAGGGCACTAAAAATAACCATAAGTTTTCCATTTTAAATATGCCTGTCTTTTATTGTTAGGAACAAGAGAGTTTGGTTATTTTTGACACATTTTGCTAAAAAAAATAACAAAGTTTAGGTAACTTGGTTAATCTAGAGTGATAAAGGGCTAGTTCACTAACGATCCCCCTTGTACAATGACGCACTTTACAAAGACAAATACTAAGAAATACCCATGAGCACGACACAAACCAAGTTAAACCTTCTCGATTTTAGCCAGCAAAAACTAAAACAATACTTTACTGAGATTAATGAAAAGCCCTTTCGTGCGACTCAGTTAATAAAATGGATACATCAACAGAATGAATCCGACTTTGATAAGATGACTAATCTCAGTAAAACATTACGTCATGCTTTAGAAAAAACCACTGAAATTCGTGCCCCTAAAGTCGTCTTAGACCAACATTCTGCCGATGGTACACACAAGTGGTTGTTACGCTTAGATGATGGCAATTGTATTGAAACGGTTTTTATTCCTGAGAGTACACGAGGCACTTTATGTATATCCTCACAGGTGGGCTGTGCTTTAGCTTGTACTTTTTGCTCAACCGCTCGACAAGGCTTTAATCGCAATCTCACCGTTGCTGAAATTATTGGTCAACTTTGGATTGCAAAGAAGATTTTACAAGCCGATCCCTCGGGTGACCGTGTGATTAGTAATATTGTCTTTATGGGTATGGGTGAGCCACTACTAAATTATGACAATGTGATCGATAGTATTCACCTTATGCTGGATGACAATGCCTATGGATTAAGCAAACGCCGAGTGACTGTCAGTACTTCTGGTATTGTGCCAGCACTTGATCGATTAACTAAAGCAGTTGATGTCGCATTAGCCGTCTCTCTTCATGCTCCAAATGATGAGCTACGTGACACGCTAGTTCCCATTAATAAAAAATATCCTATTCAGCAACTACTTGAATCTTGTCAGCGCTTTTTAGCCAATAAAGCGGCTCGTGAACGGATTACGATGGAGTATGTTTTATTACAAGGGATTAATGATAGTGATGAACATGCACGTCAACTTATCAAGATATTAAAAAACACGCCATCAAAAGTTAACCTTATTCCATTTAATCCCTTTCCAGAAACACGCTATCAGTGCTCTAGTAATAATCGTATTCATCGTTTTCAAGCAATCCTTGTTGATGCAGGATTAATAACAATGACTCGGAGAACACGAGGGGAAGATATTGACGCTGCTTGTGGTCAGCTAGCAGGAAAAATCAGTGATAAAAGCCGCCGTGAACGACACTTTATCGAATTAGAAAAAGGAAAATAGTGCTTGTGTCATGATAGAGGTTCAAAGATAAAGAAATTACACAACAAACACAGTTTATAAAATAAAAATAACAACGAGCATTCCGCCCATGCGCAAAACATTACTTTTTTTTGTGGCGCTAACATTTAGTTTAGCAACCACAGGATGCACCCCAACAAATACAGCAAATAAGCCAGAGTCAGCTTCACGCTTTAATGCCTTACTAGGTGCAGAATATTTAAAAAAAGGTCGCTTGAAACTAGCTCATGAAAAGCTCAGCAAAGCGATTGAACAAAACCCTCGCTCTGCTAATGCTCATCATTACTTTGCTGTCTTGCAACAGACTTTGAAGCAAACAGAGCTTGCCAATCAACACTTCCTTACCGCCATTCATCTAGAACCCAAAAATCCTGAAATAAACAACAACTATGGTTCTTTTTTATGCAAGCAGAAGAAATACCCACAAGCAGAAAAGCATTTTGATGTTGCCATTAAAGACCCCCTCTATAGTACGCCCTACTTTGCCCTAACCAATGCAGGCATTTGTGCCCATGACGCTGGTCAACTCGTTAAAGCTGACAACTTTCTCCGCAGTGCACTAAAAAAACAATCAAATTTTGCTCCTGCTCTTTATGCTTTGGCAAAATTAGCTTATGATCAACATAATTTTTCGCACTCACAAGCATTTTTATTCCGCTATAATGAAGTAGCAGGTAATAATGCCAAAACATTAAATCTTTGCCGATTAACTTCTACCCAACTGGGCAATACGAGTCAGGCAGAGCAATGTGCGTCAAAATTATTGCAACAATACCCTAATAGCCCAGAAGCTATCAGTATCAATTAATGGTGAGAAGATGGTAAACGAAACTGAAAATAGCAATAAGCACGATAATGAGCAAAGCTCTGAAAGTCTCAGTGCCTTATTAGCAGAATATCGTAAAATTGCAGATCTAGATATCGAGCAAGCCGCTGAAACACTGTGCTTAACAGTTTCAACGATTAAGTCATTAGAAAATGAAGAGTTTGACAAGCTCCCTGAACCACCTTATATGCGTGGTTATTTACGCAACTATGCACGTTTTGCGGGCAAAGATCCTGCACATATTATTGATGTCTATCATCAACGTGCTGGTATTGAAAAAGTGGCTGAAGTAGAATCTGCAATTACAGCATCATCAAGCTATAACCATGGTAACGAGCCTAGCCCTGTTATTACAACAACACGTTTTCGCTTTGCACTGATCACAGTATTACTTTTATCATTAATATTACTGAGCATGATTCCTGCTGTTAGAGACTGGGCAACAAAGACTTGGGATGGTTTTTCAGAAACAACAGAAACCTCTTCAAATTCAGGTCTCGCTACATTAGCAGGCAACATACCTCTACCTGGTGATAATACAGAGTCTTTAGGGCTTGGTGGTATTGTCAAAACAGCAAATACAGAGAATGGAAATAGTGTTCAACCAGCTAACAACACTGAAAACGCTAAAAATACAACACAGAATGGTCAGCAAACGGATAGCAATGTAGAAAATCCTGAGAATACCGATACGGCAACAAATGATCAAGTAAAGACTGCTGATACTAATACTGAAAATGCAAATGCAAATGAAAATGAAAATGCTGACAGCCAAACCGATGAAGCGACCGATGAAGACCCAAAAAGTAAGCCTGAAGGTAGTGGTGATACTCATTTAAAACTGGTATTTACTGATAAGGTATGGCTACGGATAAGAAATGATAAGGGAAAGACACTTTATGAAGCCACTAATGGTGCGGGTGTGACGAAAGAGCTTAAACTCAATGCACCATTAAAGTTTAAAGTTGGTAATGCAAGTCATCTTAAGCTCTTTGTTGATGGTGAAGAAATGGATATCCGTGACTTTACTCGCGGTAGTGTTGCCACTTTTGGTATCGAATAAAATCACATAATAAGAAATATCATGAGTAAAACAAGGACGATTAAATCAATACGTGGGGTTCACGATATACTGCCAACAGATTCACCTAGTTGGCAGCATTTTGAGAAAACATTTAGTAGCCTACTCGATAGCTATGGTTATTCTGAAATTAGAATGCCTATTATTGAATCGACAGAGTTATTTAAACGCTCAATTGGTGAGGTCACCGATATTGTCGAAAAAGAAATGTATACTTTCACTGACCGTAATGAAAGTAGCCTAACATTACGCCCTGAGGGTACAGCAGGCTGTGTTCGTGCAGGTATCCAACATGGTCTACTTTATAACCAGCAACAACGTCTTTGGTACAATGGACCAATGTTCCGTCGCGAACGTCCACAAAAAGGTCGTTATCGCCAGTTTCACCAAGTCGGTGTTGAGACTTTTGGAATAACAGGCCCTGATATTGATGCTGAGCTGATTGCAATGACGGCTAGGTTATGGCAATTACTCGGCTTAAAAAATATAGAGCTACAACTTAACTCTATTGGTAGCAATGCATCACGACAGGCATATAAGACCGTGCTTGTTGAGTATTTCACGAAACACTATGATGCTCTAGATGAAGATTCTCAGCGTCGCCTTAGCACCAATCCGATGCGTATTCTTGACAGCAAGAATCCACAGCTTGCCAAGCTAATTGCTACCGCACCTAGCATCCTAGATCACCTTGATGATGACTCACAACAGCATTTTGACCAGCTTAAAAACTTGCTAGATGCTATGGAAATTCAATATACTATCAACACTCGACTGGTTCGTGGACTAGACTACTATAGCAAAACTGTCTTTGAATGGGTTACGACGGAACTTGGATCACAGGGAACTGTCTGTGGAGGTGGTCGCTATGATGGGCTCGTAGAACAGCTAGGGAGTAAAAATACTCCAGCCTGTGGTTTTGGTATGGGTATTGAGCGTGTGCTTGATTTAATGGAAGCACAGGGTATTGTTCCTAAACAAAATAAGCCTGACTTTTATCTTATGATGATTGGTGAGGGTACATTAGCCAAAGGAATGCAACTTGCTGAGCAAATACGCCAACAAATACCGAATGTAAAATTAATCACTCATTGTGGAGAGGGTAGCTTTAAGTCACAAATAAAGCGAGCCGATAAATCAGGGGCTAAAATAGCATTAATTATTGATAATAAAGCGCTAGAGAATCAGCAAATTATATTCAATCCACTACGTGACCGTGAACAACCACAACAAACAATTGCAGAAGATAAACTCATCGCAATATTACTAAATCAAATGGTTTGAACTTGGGCTTTTTAACAGTACCATTCAAATATTAATGACAATAGACCGATAACATGAATGAATTAAAAACTGATACAGAAAAAGCTGAAGAAATAAAACGCTGGTGGAAAGAAAATGGAATCTCCGTCATTGTTGGCTCAGCACTAGCAATAAGTGCTGTTTTAGGCTGGCAAAAATGGCAGGCTTATCAAGTAGAGTCTGCACAAAATTCATCAGCAGCTTATGCTCAACACATTAAAAAAGAAGCGAGCTCTACTAGTAAAGAATTTAGTGCATTAAAAAAAGCAACAAGCTCATCACCTTATGCTGCTCTTGCTGCTTTAGATGCCGCAAAACAAGCCAGTGAACAAGGTGATAATAAAACGGCAATTACTGAGCTAAAATGGGCAATATCACAAGGTGGTGATAAGATTTTAGTTGAAGTTGCCAATATACGTTTGGCTCGAATCTATATTGCAGATAAACAATATGATTTAGCAAAAACCACTCTCAATCAAGGCTATAGCACCGCTTATGCTTCTTTGATTGAAGAACTCAAGGGCGACCTATATCGTGCTCAGAATAAAAGTAAAGAAGCAGCTGAAGCCTACACTAAGGCTATTCAACTATCTAAGGGCCAACCACCTCGATATTTACAGATGAAACTCGATAATATAGGTGAAGGAGCATAACCTGACACACTCAAATAAGTGGCATTATAATAAGACCTCTCCACTCACTCATTTTGCTCTCATTAGCCTTGTCGGTCTATCAGTAAGTGGTTGTGGTCAACAACAGGCTGTACTAGGTCAACAAGCAATAGAGACACCACCTAAAAGCCTCACTGAGCTTAAAAATATACAGATTCAACCCAAGTTACTTTGGACAAAAAACCTCAATAGTCACCACCGAGGACATGTACGACTAGCACCTGCTATTAGTGGAAACAATGTTATTGCTGTCGGTCAGCGTAGTGTGAGTGCTTGGAACTTACAAACAGGTGCGATAAATTGGACTGAAGAGCTAGGTCAAACGATTACCGCAGGCGTAACAGGTAATGATAATATTATTTTTGTTGGTACTGCGAATGGTGGTGCGGTTGCCTTGGATAGCAAAACAGGTAAAACACGCTGGGCTAAACTACTAAAACATAAAATTGTATCAATCTCACCAGAGAAAGATGGCAAAGTGGTATTCCGTACTATCAATGGCAATATACACACACTATCGACAACTAATGGTGCTCTAGTATGGCAAGCAAGCCAACCGACACCCGCACTATCATTACATGGCTCTAGTGCTCCAGTACTTGCTGGACCTTATGCTGTCGTTGGTTTTGATAATGGTTCTCTTATTGCCTATAAACTCAAAACGGGTAAACAAGCATGGGCTATTAACCTAGGTGCTGAAAGTAGCATGACTGAATTAGCACGCATCAAGGATATTGATGCTGAGCTCAAGATTGTCGGTACAACCTTGTTTGCCAATAGCTACCAAGGTCGCTTAGCAGCTATCGATATACCCACTGCGAGTATTGGCTGGGATCGTAAGTTTTCTAGTCACTCTGGTATAGATGCCAATAAGAAAGAATTATTTATCACTGAAGATACAGGAAAAATTTGGAAGTTTAACCCACTAACAGGTGCTCCGTTATGGGAGAATAATGACTTACTGAGAAGACAGCCTACTGCTCCCACTATTGTCAGCCCTAACCATCTTGTTGTGGGTGATAAACTAGGTTATTTACACTGGTATACTCGCCTAGATGGTAAGGCTTCTGGTCGTATTCTTGGTGACCCTTCAGGCTATACTGTCGCACCATTGAAACAAGGTAATAAGATTTACACCTTGAGTAAACGGGGTATGTTGAGTGCTTTTCAGTTTTAATCATCACTCATTATTAAAACAGTATTAACCCACTCAAAAATCAGTATCAATGAATCGTTAATAAGATTTACGATAGATAAAAAACTTGAGAAAACACTGAGTCACTGACTATCTTAAATAAGTTTATGCTAAAGAGAGATAATAAGAATATTGTATTATCTCTCTTGGATATTCTCTGATCAATCGATTGCTCTTTGCTCTCTATAATAAAAAAATTAGAATCATAATCAAGTAATATGCACTAAGATTCCATCAAGCTCATCTAGACTATTATATTCAATTGTTAATTTTCCCTGACCTTTATTATTATATTTAATCTGTACATTAGCCCCCAACTTCTCACCTATTTTTTGCTCTAATTTAGCAACATCAGGGCTTTTTATTAGGATTTTAGCTTCTGCCACAGGTTGATTAAGCTTCTTCACTAAGCGCTCAGTATCACGCACACTCATACCACGATCAGCAACTTTATTAGCAATTTCAACTTGTTGATTACCACTCAGGCCTAGCAATGCACGGGCATGACCCATTTCCAGAGACCCATCTTCTAATAACATCTTAGTCAAATCTTCTAGGATAAGTAAGCGCAATAAGTTGGATACAGCAGAACGAGATCGCCCTACCGCGCTAGCCGTTTGTTCATGAGTTAAACCAAAGTCTTGAATCAAACGCTCCAGTGCTATTGCCTCTTCCATTGGATTAAGGTCTTCACGCTGAATATTTTCTATTAACGACATAGCTGCCGCGGCTTGATCAGGAATTTTACGAATCACTGCGGGTATATTGTGCAAGCCTGCTATTTGTGCTGCCCGCCAGCGACGCTCTCCAGCCACTAATTCATACTGCCCACCAGCAGTAGGGCGAACAATCACAGGTTGCACCAAGCCTTGTGCTTTAATTGAAGCGGCTAAATCTTGTAATGATTCAGGATTAATTGACATCCGTGGCTGATAAGGCCCTCTACTTATTTTTTCTATTGGCAGATTACGCATAGAAGAGTCTTGATCAATACGTTTTTCTGTCGTGGTATTTTTCTTGGATGAGCTTAGTAAAATATCTAAGCCTTTCCCTAATCCAGATTTTCTCACCATCAAATCCCTCTAAAATTTTAGACCACAACAGAATCCAAACTTTACTCTATTGGGGTGGTTTTTCTACACTCAATATCAATTTAATTAGCTAGTAACACTGCCACTTTCTCTTTGCACCAACTCATTAGCCATTGCTAAATAAGCTAATGCACCACGTGATCTTTTATCATAAAAGAGCACAGGTATGCCATGACTGGGAGCTTCTGCTAAACGAATATTACGTGGTATGGAGGTACTATACAGTTTTTTACCAAAGTATTCAGTCAACTGATTAGAAACATCACGAGCAAGGTTGCTTCGAGGGTCATACATGGTGCGTAATAAGCCAATAACCTCTAAACTAGGGTTCGATGCTTCCTTAATAGTCTCAATCGAGCCAATTAATGCCGACAATCCCTCTAATGCATAATATTCACATTGCATTGGAATAATCACACTATCCGCTGCAACTAAAGAATTCACTGTTAGCATGCTGAGTGAGGGTGGACAGTCAATAATAATATAATCATATTGATCTTTAATTGCTGATAAAGCTTCTCGTAAGCGATACTCACGATTATCTTCACGCATTAAACCAATTTCCACATCAGTCAAACAAGGTCCACCAGCTAACATATCAACATTGATGTCAGGAATTTTTTGAATCGCCTTTTCAGCGGCTGTTCCTTCCAATAACACTTCACTAATCAATATTTCTTGATCATGTTTATCCAAACCCATGCCCGTTGTTGCATTGCCTTGTGGATCCATATCAATAATGAGTACCGTTTTCTTCACAACAGCGAGTGATGCGGCGAGATTAACACTCGTTGTTGTTTTACCCACCCCGCCCTTTTGATTGGCAATTGCAATTATTTTAGCCATTTTGTTTGATCTCTATTAGTATTCTTTCGATATTTTTATAAGGGATATGTAAGGTAGTTTCTTCAGTCACATAGAAACCACTGGGTAATTGTTTTAACTCAGATTCTGGGTATCGCCCCTTCATCGCATACAAGCTTCCACCCAATTGTAAGTACTTCCCACTAAGATTAACAAAATCATTAATGGAGGCAAAGGCTCGACTAATAATAGCATCATATTCAGCGATTAATGTAGCCTTTTCAATTCGGCTATGAATGACAGTGACATTCTTTAAACCCAACTCAATAACGGCCTGTTGCATAAAGCGAGTCTTCTTACTCACCGCATCCACTAAGGTAAAATATCGCTCAGGTTGCATAATCGCTAATGGAATTCCCGGCAAACCACCACCTGCTCCCACATCAAGACAACGCTCCCCTTTTAAGTAAGGCGCTACTGATAAACTATCAAACAAATGCAAAACTAATGCTTCTTCATAATTTTTTATTGCGGTCAAATTGAAAACTTTATTCCAGCGCAATAATAACTGCACAAAGGATTCCATTTGTTGAAGTTGATGCTCATTAGCTTCAACTTTCATTGCCACCAAGCCTGCGGAAAGTGTTACCTGATTCATGTTTTATTTAATAGTTTTCGTTTTTTCAAATAAACCAGAAGCAATGATATTGCCGCTGGCGTGACTCCAGAAATACGATTTGCTTGAGCAATACTTTCTGGTCGCACTGTCATTAATTTTTGACATACTTCATTCGATAAACCATGAACATCATCATAATTAATATTATTTGGCAATACCGTTTTTTCATGGCGTAATTGTTTGTCGATTTCATCCTGTTGACGATCAATATAACCTGCATACTTAAATTGAATTTCTACTTGATCAGCCCTATCTTTTTCTGCCAAGCCAGGCCCTACACCATCAATCTGCATTAAATCAGCATAACTGACATTTGGGCGACGCAATAATTCATCCACTCGATATTCCCGTGTTAATGGACGCTCAAAAATTCTGTTGGATTGCTCGGTTGATAACATGGATGGTCGAATTAAGGTTGCTTGCAAACGTTGTTTTTCTTGCTCAACAGCTTCACGTTTTACCACAAAAGCTTGCCAATGCTCTTCATTCACTAAACCTAAGTGATAGCCTATTTCTGTTAATCGCAAATCCGCATTATCTTCACGCAATAACAAACGATATTCTGCACGACTTGTAAACATACGATAAGGCTCGATAGTACCATTTGTTGTCAAGTCATCCACTAACACCCCAATATAGGCTTCACTTCGTAGTGGAATCCATGGTTTTTTACCTTGAACTTGTAATGCTGCATTTAAACCCGCCAATAAACCTTGGGCAGCAGCTTCTTCATAACCTGTCGTACCATTGATTTGACCCGCAAAATACAAACCCGCAATGGCTTCAGTTTGTAAGCTTTGTTGTAAATCACGTGGATCAAAGTAATCATATTCAATCGCATAACCTGGTCGAGTAATATGCACATCCGCCAAGCCTGCAATAGAACGAATAAATTTTATTTGAATATCAAAAGGTAAACTCGTTGAAATACCATTAGGATAAACTTCATAGCTATTCAAACCTTCTGGCTCTAAGAAAATCTGATGTTGGTCACGATCTGCGAAGCGGACTACTTTATCTTCTATTGATGGGCAATAACGTGGTCCTATACCTTCAATTGCTCCCGTAAAAAGTGGTGAACGTGGAATGCCTTCAGTAATAATTTCGTGTGTTTCAGTATTCGTATAGGTGAGGTGGCAAGAAACTTGTTGTGGGTGATCTTTATCTGTTCCCAAATAGGAAAATACAGGTCGAGGCTCATCTCCAGGTTGCTCTTGAAGTTGGCTATAGTCAATGGTTCGACTATCTAAACGTGCAGGTGTTCCTGTTTTCAAGCGACCGACACGCAAATCAAGATCACGCAAGCGCTCAGACAATGCAATCGAAGGCTGATCCCCTGCTCTACCTCCACTAAATTGGCTAGCTCCTATATGTATTTTTCCAGCAAGGAAAGTTCCCACCGTCAACACAACGGCTTTAGCATGAAACCTCATCCCCATTTGGGTCTGCACACCCACCACCTGATTATTTTCAATCAGCAAGTCATCGACTGCTTGCATAAATAGGTCGAGGTTTTCTTGCTGTTGAATCGCCTCTTGAATTGCGGCTCGATACAACACACGATCTGATTGTGCCCGTGTTGCACGGACTGCTGGACCTTTACGTGCATTTAATGTACGAAATTGAATGCCAGCAGCATCTGCAGCTTTCCCCATAATGCCACCCAGTGCATCAATTTCTTTAACTAAATGACCTTTGCCAATACCACCAATTGCAGGGTTACAGCTCATCTGCCCCAGAGTATCGATATTATGGGTCAACAATAAGGTTTGCATTCCCATACGTGCAGCGGCTAAGGCAGCTTCTGTGCCAGCATGACCGCCACCAATGACGATAACATCGTAAGATTTACTATAAAACATGAGATTACTAACTATACCGTTGCGGGTGATGCGGCTTTTTCAGCTTGCAAACCTAGGGTTGAAAATAATTGTGCATCAGAGGATTCTGTTGGATTATCGGTTGTTAACAAACGATCACCATAAAACATAGAGTTTGCCCCAGCAAAGAAGCACAATGCCTGTGTTTCATCTGACATATCCGTGCGACCTGCGGACAAACGCACATAAGTACAGGGCATGAGAATTCTTGCTACTGCAATACACCGCACAAAATCAATAGCATCAATCGCTTTATTATTCGCTAACGGTGTTCCAGGAATAGGCACAAGCTCATTAATAGGCACAGATTCTGGATGCTTAGGCATATTGGCTAGCTCTTGCAGTAAACGTGCACGATCTCTAGGCGATTCACCCAAACCCAGAATACCCCCTGCACAGACATTAATTCCTGCATCACGTACATGACTCAGAGTATCTAAACGATCTTGATAATTCCGCGTGGTAATGACTTCACCATAAAACTCAGGAGAGGTATCTAGATTGTGATTGTAATAATCTAAACCTGCATCCTTTAAACGCCCTGCTTGTGGTTCACTCAACATACCCAAAGTAACACAGGTTTCCATGCCCATTTCTCGAACGGCTGAGACCATATCAACGACATGATTCAAGCTTTTATCTGTAGGATTGCGCCATGCTGCTCCCATACAAAAACGAGTTGCACCATTGTCTTTGGCTTCTTGAGCTGATTTAATCACTTCTGATAAGGGCAATAAACGCTCTCTCTCTAGCCCTGTATCATTACGCGCACTTTGTGAGCAATAACTACAGTCTTCAGGGCAAGCTCCTGTTTTAATACTTAATAAGGTACTCACTTGCACCTCATTAGGATTAAAGTTTTCACGATGTATTTGTTGTGCTTTAAAAAGTAGATCATTAAAAGGAAGCGCAAATAATGCTTCTATTTCATCCAAGCTCCAATCCATTCTTACTGCTGTCATAGAAATTCCTTTTTAATTTCACTATCATGCCACTCTTCTGAATGGGCTTTATATATTTGATAAATGGCAATAGGTACGACACCAAGTATTGCCCCACCCCAAAGTAGCCACCAATAGTTTACAAAAAATCCCTTGGGTGCAAAAGTTAGAATCGGTACAAAAACACCCGCAAGCGTATAGTATATATAGGCAGCTACCTGTGTATAGTGTCCAACTCTTGGATTGGGATGATGTCGATGCAAACTATAGACAAACATCGATGCTCCAAACCAAAAAATAAATAAAGGAAAAGGGATCAATACAGAAACTATTGTTCCATAATTAAAGATCTTAGCAGCTCCCCTTGCTTGCTTTGCGGTAACAATATTACTTTTTTCATCAGTCATCATGTAACTCCCTCATTGTATAGAATACAAGAAAATGAAAGCATATCAGAAATGACTTATAATGGCTTGTGACTTTAAAGGTGAACGGTTATGAATCATTGTCCAAATACTGAAACAATCCGCCGACTTTGCTATCTCTTCGCTATTAGTCAATGTGGCATTCGGGTTGATAGTGGCTTGACCATTTTATCTGCCAATATAGACAGTGAAAAGAAACCTGACTTTCACAAAGCATTAAAGGATTGGACGGGACAGAACTATACGATTATAGATCCTAGCCAAGCAGAATATTCACACTCTTTACAAGCAATAAACTACCAAATCATTATGCCTGTCGATGAGAATAGTGGGATTGATGCAATGAAACAGCGGCTCGCAAAGAGGAGTAATAAAAAATAAGCATGGGACGTTAAATTTATTTAGGCACACAATGTTTTTGAATCGTACGCGCTGTTTCTAGCAATATCATTCGACCACTACTATCTAAGTCTGAATAAATTGTCATTACTTCACGAATATCATCAGGGAAAAAATGACAGAGTCCATCATTATCAATATGTTGCTCTTCCATCCAGCCTTTATTTTTACCTAAGTGTTTTTCAATTTTACGACACAGGCTTGCTGTAATTTTTAGAAAAGGATTTTTAAGGTGATTCGTTACTTCTTTGGGCTTGAGCTTAATCTTTCCACGCAGGCTTATTTTTTCCGCTGATGAGAGTTTTTCAAATAGCTGGGAGAAGTTTTGATGACGTACCGCTTGAAGGTCGCGTGACTCGGAGCGAATACTGCCAATACCAAACATAATCCAACAAGGGCTAGTGTCTGTTGTTTTTGCAATGCGTTTAATATCGACAGGGTTGGGCATCGAAGTACCATTTTCATAGTTACCTAAACGACTAACCCCCCAATCTGTAAAGCTTTCTGCTAATGAAACAATAGTTTCAAAACCCGCCATAATACGTGCTTGCCGTATACGCCCTCCTACAATTTGGCGATATTCTTTGATTGTTTTGTCTTGCATAATTAACTACTCACCGTCATAAAGCCGTTCATAACAATAATTCACCACTCTATTTTATTAATTCTTTTCAATCATATCACATTGTTTTAATTGAAAAATAAATCAATACAAATATATAAAAACCAAGAATCTTGGTTTTTATACTTGCATTCTTGTTTCATTCTCCTATAATACATTACATCAACATAGCAACAAACGCATGTTACTTATTTTTTAAGGACTTTATGAATTTAGCCATCATCCAACTGCAAAGAAACTCTGAGACAAGCTGCGAATATACGCAACTGAACTCAAGAACTATGCTTATGGGCAATTCAAGTTCTTTAATTATTGTGATTAATAATGAACACAATAAACCGATAAGTCAGCCTAGTATAGATATGAAGATCAAGGTGAACTAACCTTTCAGAATTTTTGGAAGGTGGTTCAAGCACCTTCCGAGCAATAAAAAAGCCCGGTTTGTGCAAACAGACTGGGCTTTTTTATTGCCCAATATTTTAATAGTAAGTCATAAAGGATTTTTTAATGAGACAACAGCAGATAACATTCCATTTTGGTCAACCGCTTATTATGCGGCTTATGGCTAACTTGCGCCTGCTATCGACTAATATATGTTCATTACATAGCAGTAATAAACAAAGTAAATTAAATATTAATAAACCTTATGCTCTTCATAAAATAAAAGAAATTAAGAAACATAACATAATGTAATCCTCCAACGAAGTCCTTCGGAGGGTTGCTGATAAAGCACCTTCTGAGTTTAAAAACCCAGTTTGTGCTTACAAAGGCAACTGGGTTTTTTTATGCCCATCACCTGTTGATATACAGCAGGATGTACTTTTACAATTTGGAATCACAAGGCTGCGTAACGTCTTAATGATATTCACTATAATCAGTGATAAAGGGGAATATCCTGCATATCCCCACCGAGTCATCGGTCTATTTACGCAAGCCCAGTTCTCAAGTCATCGGGACGCTCGGTGATAGTGAGTAAGGTCAGCATGGTATTAACTAATGCCCACATTTGCTAAGTGGTGCGCCATGAAAAACTAACTGAATCACGAAGAACAATGGGTGCGTTACAAGTCCGAGCTAATACGCAAGGGCGATAACGAAGTTTGAAGGGTAAGGGTAGCTCCTAAATCCAAAAAAACAGCTAAGTAGTGGCGACATGAAAGGCATGAGGTTTATACCTCGCAGGATACTGTTCCTAGGTGCGCCAGTGGTAGGCGATTTGACTGTTAATCAAAGATATGTGAGTTCGAATCTCACCCTAGGAGCCAATTTGCGTCTGTAGTTCAACAGGCAGAACACTAGACTTTTAATCTAGCAGATCTCGGATCGTAGCCGAGCAGACGCACCATATTTTGCTCTGTAACTCAATGGTAGAGTCCGCTCTTGATAAGGGCGTGGTTGTGGGGTCAGTACCCACCAGAGCAACCATTTTTTATACATCCGTCGTCTAATTGGTTAGGACTGTAGCCTTTCACGCTATCAATGCCAGATCGTTCCTGGTCGGATGTACCATTTTAACCCATTCTCTCATGGTCAAATAGGATAAGGCTGGTATGAAACTGGTTGGAATCCTTTTGAGAGAAATATTTTAATGCGGGATAGTTTAACGGTAGAACTCTAGACTCATATTCTAGCTATTCAGGTTCAATTCCTGATCCCCCATCCAAGCAGATGTAGCTTCAATTGGAAGCACCGCCCTATCAAGGCGGAGGTAGCGAGATCAAAACTCGCCATTTGCACCATTATCGAAGTCAGAAAGTCGTCGATTCGAGACCTGCTGTTCTGATTATTATTTGGAAGTGTAGCAAAGTGGTAATGCAACTGATTGCTAATCAGTGATCCTGTAAAGGATTCAGGGGTTCGAATCCCCTCTCTTCCGCCAATGCCGTGTAGTGTAACAGGTAGCACTATGGACTTTGACTCCATCAGTTCTGGATCGTAGCCAGACGCGGTAACCATTTTTATATGGGTCTGTAGCTTAACGGGTAAAGCAGCGAGTTCATAATTCGAAGATTGTCAGATCATACCTGACCAGACCCACCATTTTTGTGCTTGTAGCTCATTAGGATAGAGCATCAGACTTCTAATCTGAGGGCAATAGGTTCGAATCCTATCTGGCACACCATCTATTGATTGACAGAGTGAAGCGACCCTACCAATAGGATGAGCTTCACCTATCGACTTGATAAGTCTATCCCCTTCTAATAACCGTATAGAACTTTAGAGGGAACCAATTTCATTTAACTAAACTCCAAACACGTGATTCTAATAGTTTTATCGATTATATTAAATCGATTTTTTAAGAATATATAATAAATAGTGCTTAATATTTTTGATAATTTTTATTTGAGCCAAAAATAACATTGCTTGATTCACATAAATCAATGATTTATAAGTATGTAAATTCCTCAAAAATAAGATGTTTTCATTTTTTTGAAGGTATTGGTTCTACTAAGTTATTTATTATTTATTCTATAGTTATGCTTGAGGTAAACCCATGATTCCTATATTACAACTTGATATCGCAGGCAATCCCAGTAGTTGGATTACTTACCGAAGTGCCATTAGTATGGAAGCAGCTGATCGTATTATTGCTAATTTAGGCGATGAAGAATTTACTTTTCATGGTGGCTATAATCGCTTATCAGGTCAACACTCTGAAGTCACTATTAGTTCGATTATATTAACCAAAGAAAAGGTTGCTGGCAATCGCTTGGCAAAAAATTATAGCCCAGTAGTAACGAATAAAGGTCTTTTTAAACGAGATGCTAATATGTGTTTATATTGTGGTGAAATTTTTTCATCACGTTATTTAACACGGGATCATATTATTCCAAAATCTCGATTAGGTGATGAGTCATGGACAAATAGTGCGACTGCATGTAAAGACTGTAATAGTAAAAAAGCCAATCGCACCCCTGAAGAATGGGGTCATTTCCTTTTAGCTGTGCCCTTTGCACCTAATTGGGCTGAATATCTTTATTTGAAAAATAGTCACCGTATTATTGGTGATCAACAACGTTTTTTAAAGATGCGATTTCCTAAAAATAGTCAGCTGTTATAAATGATTAGGTCTTTAATTTTTCATATATTGTAAACAAAAAAAAGCCACTATTGTTTCAATAGTGGCTTTTTTTATTGTGCTTTCTGAAAAAATTAATCTTCAGGCCGATCAACTAATTCAACATATGCCATTGGTGCATTATCACCCGCACGATAGCCACATTTAATAATACGCAAATAACCACCAGGGCGAGTAGCATAACGAGGACCAAGTTCTGTAAATAACTTTGCTGTTACTTCTTCGTCTCTTGTGCGAGCAAAAACGATACGACGGTTATGTACGCTATCTATTTTTGCACGAGTAATAAGAGGCTCAGCTACACGACGGAGTTCTTTTGCCTTTGCTACAGTAGTTTTAATCGCTTCATAGCGAAGAATAGCAACAGTCAAGCTTTGTAAGGTTGCTTTACGATGACTACTATTTCTACTAAGTTGTCTGCCTATTTTACGGTGTCGCATTATCTTTAACCTATCTTAAATCGAGTTATTGATTTATCAATCAATAGCGAATTGTTTTTATTTAGCTTGCATCTTCCAGTACAACAGGAGGCCAGTTCTCAAGCTTAGTACCTAATGTGAAGCCACGAGTACCCAAAATATCTTTAATCTCAGTCAGTGATTTTTTACCAAGATTAGGAGTTTTAAGTAGCTCAGTTTCAGTCTTCTGTACAAGATCACCAATATAGTTAACTTGCTCTGCTTTCAAGCAATTTGCAGAACGTACGGTTAACTCAAGATCATCAACAGGACGAAGTAACTCAGGATCAATTTCTGTCGTTGGCTCTTCTTCAATAACAGGTAATTCAATGGTAAGATTAAAGAACACTGCTAATTGATCTTGTAGAATCTGTGCAGAAAGTGCAATTGCCTCTTCTGGATCAACTGAACCATCTGTTTCTAACTCAAGGATAAGCTTATCCATATCAGAACGCTCACCAGAACGTGCTGTATCAACAGTGTAGATTACACGGCGTAATGGACTAAAACTTGCATCAATAATCAAAGTACCTACGGGTAAATCAGCAGCATCCGCACCACGTCTCGCAGTGATTGGCTGATAACCTTTACCTGTAGTAACCGTCATCGTCATGTTCAACGTAGTATCAGTCGTTAAGTGTGCAATCACCTGATTAGGATCAATAACCTCAGCATCATGATCTAGCTGTATATCACCAGCAGTAACAACACCAGGACCTTGCTTACTTAAAGTTAGCTCTGTTTGGTCTTTTGCATTAAGACGAATAGACAGCTCTTTAAGGTTGAGCATAATATCTAAAACATCTTCTTGTACGCCATCAATTGATTCATACTCATGCTTGACGCCTTCGATCTGAACTTCTGTTACTGAAGTGCCTGGCAATGAAGACAAAAGAATACGGCGAAACGCATTTCCTAGTGTATGTCCAAAACCACGTTCTAGTGGCTCTAGAGTAATTCTAGAAGTATTTGCACCTAAATCTTTTATATCGATTTTATTAGGCTTCAGTAGATCTGAAATATTAGTCATAACAGAGTAAATCCTAGTTATATCCCGCGTTATTACTTAGAGTACAGCTCAACAATCAATGACTCATTGATTTCTGCAGGTAGTTCACTTCTTTCAGGAGCACTTTTGAATACGCCTTCCAGTTTTTTATCGTCAACTTCAACCCACTCAGGGAAGCCCATCTGTACCATAATAGCCATCGCATCTACGATACGAACTTGCTTTTTTGATTTTTCACGAATGCTTATTACATCACCAGCTTGTACTTGGTATGATGGAATATTAACAGACTGACCATTAACCAAAACAGATTTATGGCTTGTGAGTTGTCGACACTCTGCACGTGTTGCACCGAATCCCATACGATAAACAACGTTATCTAGGCGGCATTCGATAAGGGTAAGTAGGTTTTCACCTGTAGAACCTTTTTGACGTGCTGCACGCTTGAAGTAGTTTCTGAATTGCTTTTCAAGGATTCCGTACATACGCTTAACTTTCTGCTTCTCACGAAGCTGAAGAGCATAATCGGTAGGACGTGAGCGGCGCTCGCCATGAACACCAGGTATTTTATCCATTTTACACTTGTTTTCGAGCGAAGTTCCACGACCTTTAAGATAAAGATCAGTGCCTTCACGGCGCATTAGTTTACAAGTGGGTCCAGTATATCTTGCCATTATTATTTCTCCGAAGCAGCTACACGCGGCGTTTCTTAGGGGGACGACAACCATTATGTGGTATCGGAGTAACATCAATAATGTTACCAATTTTAAAGCCAACGTTGTTTAGTGAACGAACCGCTGACTCACGACCAGGTCCAGGACCTTTGATCATAACGTCAAGGTTTTTCATACCAAACTCTTTTGCTACTTTACCAGCCTTTTCTGCAGCAACCTGTGCCGCGAAAGGTGTACTCTTACGTGATCCACGAAAGCCAGAACCACCTGCTGTAGCCCATGCTAGTGCATTGCCTTGGCGATCAGTGATTGTAACAATCGTGTTATTAAATGTTGCATGCACGTGTGCTATACCGTCTGCTACAGACTTTTTGGCCTTTCTACGTGGTTTTGCTGCTGACTGCTTTGCCATTATAAAATCCTGTATTAACGGATAGGTTTACGAGGACCCTTACGAGTTCTTGAGTTATTTTTAGTGTGTTGTCCACGTAGTGGTAATCCACGACGGTGGCGTATACCACGATAACAACCGAGGTCCATTAAACGTTTGATACTCATGGAGACTTCACGACGCAAGTCACCTTCAACCATGAAGCCATTGACTTCTTTACGAATACGCTCAACTTCATCTTCCGATAAGTCGCGAATCTTAGTTGCAGGGCTTACACCTGTTGTCTCACAAATCTTTTTAGATCGTGAAAGTCCGATACCATAAATGGCTGTTAACCCAATTACTGTATGTTTGTTTAACGGAATATTGATTCCCGCAATACGTGCCATTACAGCTCTCCAGAATATACAAGACGGGCGAAGATACCCGACTTAATAAAATTAGTCAATATATTTGTGTCACTATTTAACAAAATAGCTTTAACCTTGGCGTTGCTTATGGCGAGGTTCAGTGCAAATCACACGAACAACACCACGACGCTTAATTACGCGACAGTTACGACAGATTTTTTTTACAGAAGCACGTACTTTCATGCTATTCACCTTAAGTTATTTACGCTTGCCTGATTTTCCAGGTTTGCTTGATTTAAAGTTTGCCTTTTTCATCAGGCCTTCATACTGGTGTGACATAGTATGTGCTTGCAACTGTGCAAGAAAGTCCATTACCACAACAACAATAATTAGTAGCGACGTGCCACCAAAGTAAAACTGTACATTCCAGCCGAGTATTAAAAACTCAGGTAATAAACACACTAGCGTAATATAAATAGCACCGACGGCTGTTAAGCGTGTCATTACCGTATCAATATAAGCCGTTGTTTGCTTTCCTGGACGTATCCCTGGAATAAACGCACCTGATTTTTTAAGATTATCTGCTGTCTCACGAGAGTTGAATACCAACGCCGTGTAGAAGAATGTAAAGAAGATAATAGCCAGAGCATAGAACAACACATACATTGGCTGTCCTGGCTGTAACATACTTACAAACTGAGATAATGCACCTGTACCATCACCACTCGCCCATTTACCTAATGTTGCAGGGAAAAGGATAATACTTGATGCAAATATAGGAGGAATTACACCTGCCATATTAAGTTTTAAAGGTAGAAAGCTTGATTGACCTTGCATCATCTTCCGACCTTGTTGACGACTCGCATAGTTAATTGTAATACGTCTTTGTGAACGCTCTACAAATACTACAAAGGCTGTCACTGCAACGGCTAGTACGACAATAAGTAATACAACACCGGGTGAAATCTCACCTTTGTTTGCTAATTCTAAAGTACTACCGATTGCACTAGGTAAGCCTGCAACAATACCAGCAAATATAATTAACGAGATACCATTACCAATACCACGTTCAGAAATTTGCTCACCCAACCACATAAGGAACAATGTTCCTGTTACCAAAGTAACAACTGTTGTGATAATAAAGCTAAAACCAGGATCAATCGCAATACCTTGACTACCTAAAGCAGAGGCAATTCCAATACTCTGGAAGAGCGCTAATCCAACCGTACCATAGCGTGTATATTGGGTGATCTTACGTTTACCTGTTTCACCTTCTTTACTGAGCTGTTCAAAATAAGGAACAACTTTAGTCATCAACTGTACAATGATAGAAGCTGATATATAAGGCATTATACCTAATGCAAAAAGACTGAAACGCTGTAAGGCTCCACCTGAGAACATATTAAAGACACCTAAAATAGTGCCATTATTGTCATCAAAGAAGCTAGACATTGCCTGTGGGTTCACACCCGGAACAGGAATATAGGTACCTATACGGTATACAATCAATGCTAGAAGTACGAATATAATTCGGCTTTTAACTTCGGCCAGATTGCCCATCATTCCTGCTGTTTTTGTATTTGCCACGTTCCTTATCTCTTTTTCTTATAAGCTAAGCGTCGATCTTTCCACCGGCTGCTTCAATGGCTTCTTTAGCGCCCTTAGTAGCGCCAAGACCTTGAACTGTGACTGCTTTATCTATCGTTCCAGATAAGATCACTTTAGCTTTTTTAATTTTATGACCTAGTATTTTTGCTTTTTTCAATACATCTAATGTAATAACATCAGCTTCTACTGATGCAAGTTCATTTAAACGTATTTCAGCAGAATACTGTTTCTTCCGAGAGCTAAAACCAACTTTCGGTAAACGCTTTTGAAGCGGCATTTGACCACCCTCAAAACCCGTTTTATGAAAACCACCTGAGCGAGACTTTTGACCTTTATGACCACGTCCACAAGTTTTACCATTACCACAACCGATTCCACGTCCAACGCGTTTACGATCTGTTGTACTACCTTCAGCTGGCTTTAGTGTATTTAATCTCATCTTAAACTGCCTCAACAACCTTTAGCATATAAGAAATCTTATTTACCATGCCACGGTTTTCTGGTGTATCAATAACTTCTACAGTTTGGTGCATCTTACGAATACCCAAGCCTGCTGCACATGCTTTATGACTTTTTAAACGGCCATTTAAGCTTCTGACTAGTGTCAATCTAATTTTATTCATTGAAACTAACCTCTAATTTCTTCAACTGTTTTGCCACGCTTTGCTGCGTACATCTCAGGAGATTTCATTTCTGAAAGACCACGAATAGTTGCCTTTACTACATTAATTGGATTACGTGTGCCATTACACTTTGACAGCACATCTTTAACACCAACTACTTCAAATACAGCTCTCATCGGACCGCCAGCAATAATACCAGTACCTTCTGATGCAGGCTTCATAAAGACGTTAGCAGCACCATACCGAGCAGTCATTGCATACTGCAACGTTCCGTCAACAAGAGGTACAGTCACCATATTGCGACGTGCTTTTTCCATTGCCTTTTGGATTGCGATAGGAACTTCACGCGCCTTACCATATCCAACGCCAACTTTACCGTTACCATCACCCACTACTGTGAGAGCAGTAAAACCAAAAATACGTCCACCTTTCACTACTTTTGCTACACGGTTAACGTGTACCAACTTTTCGATCAAGCCATCAGAGTTCTGATCTTTTCTGTTATTATCGTTTCTAGCCATGATGTTTCCTTAAAATTGCAGACCTGATTCACGGGCTGCATCGGCTAACGCACTTACCCGACCGTGGTATTTAAATCCAGAACGGTCAAATGCGACACGTTCAACGCCTTTTGCTTTCGCTCGTTCTGCGATTGCAGATCCAACTGCTTTCGCTGCATCAGTATTTCCACCATTCTTAATATCAGCTTGGATTGATTTATCCAATGTTGATGCAGAAGCAATAACTTGATTGCCAATGGGATCAATAATCTGTGCATAGATATGGCGTGATGTGCGGTGTACACAAAGACGAGTAACCTTCTTCTCGAACATTTTTGCACGCGCCTTCTTGCCTCTACGAATTCTTGAGTCTTTCTTGTTCATCTCAAAACCTATTTCTTTTTGGCTTCTTTACGAATAATACGCTCACCTAAGTAACGTACACCTTTACCTTTATATGGCTCGGGAGGTCTGTAAGCGCGTATTTCTGCCGCAACTTGTCCAACCTGCTGTTTATCCGCACCTTTAATAGTTATTTCTGTCTGACTTGGTGTTTCACAAGTGATACCTTCTGGCATATCATGTACAACAGGATGAGAAAAACCTAGAGTCAAGTCGATTTTATTACCGTTTGCTTTTGCACGATAACCTACACCAACAAGCTGTAGTTTCTTTTCAAAACCAGTACTTACACCAGTAATCATATTAGCCGTTAATTGGCGCATAGTTCCTGCCATTGCCCAAGCTTTACGCTCGTCAGCTTTGGCAGCAAAAGTAAGTTTAGTATCATCTTGTTTAATTTCAACAAGATCATGTATAACGTACTCAAATGCACCATTAGAACCTTTAATGCTAATGGCTTGACCTTCTAATTTGCATTCAACTCCACTTGGGATTTCAATGGCTTTTTTAGCTATCTTTGACATAAAAAACTCGTAATCTTATTCAACGACACAGATAACTTCGCCACCTTCGCCCGCAGTTCGTGCAGCTCGGTCAGTCATCACACCCTTAGACGTTGATATAATAGCAACGCCAAGTCCATTTAATATTGATGGCAATTCATCTTTATTTTTAAAAACACGTAAACCAGGACGGCTAACACGACTAATCTTAGCGATAACAGCCTGACCTTGATAATAACGTAGTTTTACAATTGCTTCGGGCTTAGCCTTATTAGAAGCGTCAATATCATATCCGCCGATATAACCTTCTGAACTAAGCACGTCAAGTATCGCTGTTTTCTTAGTAGAAGAAGGCATTGATACTGTTTGTTTTTTTGCCATTTGACCGTTACGAATGCGGGTCAACATATCAGCAATGGGATCACTCATACTCATAGTTACTGCTCCTACCAACTTGCCTTAGTTAAACCAGGAACATCACCTAGCATTGCATGTTCTCTTAGTTTGTTACGTGATAAACCAAACTTGCGATAAACACCATGTGGACGTCCAGTAATTTGACAGCGACGTCGAAGACGAACTGAAGAGCTATCACGTGGTAACTTTTGAAGCTTTTCTACAGCAACCATTAAGTCTTCGTAGGGAGTCTCTGGGTTACGAATGATCTCTTTAAGCTCTGCACGTTTTGCAGCATACTTCGCAACTAGCTTAATACGCTTATGTTCACGCGCAACCATACTTTTCTTAGCCATCGCTATTATTCCCTTATTTCTTTTTGAAAGGGAAGTTAAAAGCTTCTAGCAATGCTCTTCCCTCTTCATCTGTTTTAGCAGTCGTCGTAATGTTGATATCCATACCACGAATTGCATCAATCTTGTCGTAATCAATCTCAGGAAAGATAATCTGCTCAGTAATACCCATGCTGTAATTACCACGTCCATCAAAAGACTTTGGGTTTACACCACGAAAATCACGTACACGTGGTAATGAAATGTTAACTAGACGATCTAGAAATTCATACATTGTATCGCGACGTAATGTTACCTTACAACCGATCGGCCATCCATCACGAATTTTAAATCCAGCAATTGATTTACGAGAGATTGTAACTACTGGTCTCTGACCGCAAATTGTAGCCATATCAGCAACAGCACGCTCAACCACTTTTTTATCACCAACCGCTTCACCTAAACCAATGTTTAAGGAAATTTTAGTGATTTTAGGGATTTCCATTGAGCTTTTATAGCCAAACTTTTCGCCTAGCTGTGGAGCAACTGTCTCCCGGTAAAAATCTTGTAACCTTGTCATTTCGTGCTACCTATCCTGCATCAACGAGTTCACCAGTGGACTTGAATACGCGTACACGTTTTCCGTCCTCTAGCACTTTAATACCAACACGATCTGGCTTACCAGTCTGTGGATTAACAACCATCAAGTTGGACAAGTCCAATGGCATGTCTTTAGAAACGATTCCACCTTCAACACCCGCATTTGGGTTAGGCTTCACATGTTTCTTAGCAACATTGATGCTTGGAATAATGGCTTTGCCACCTTCGATTACTAGTGAAATAACACCGCGACGACCTTTGTCTTTGCCACAGATTACTTCAACTTCATCTCCTTTACGAATCTTACGCATTTTTCAATCCACCTATATTACTTCTGGTGCAAGAGAGATGATCTTCATGAAACGATCACCACGTAACTCGCGAGTAACAGGGCCAAAGATACGTGTACCTACTGGCTCATACTTACTATTTAATATTACCGCTGCATTATCATCAAAACGGATAATTGAACCATCATTACGACGAACTCCTTTAGCAGTTCTAACAACAACGGCGAAATGTACATCACCTTTTTTAATCTTGCCACGAGGTAAGCTTTCTTTGATACTCACCTTAATGATGTCACCAATACCAGCATAACGTCTATGTGAACCACCCAGTACTTTAATACACTGAACGCGTTTCGCACCGCTGTTATCGGCTACCTTTAAAACAGATTGCATCTGAATCATATCTACTTCCTATGCTACTTCGTAACAACGGTTTAACCGTTATACGCGTTTAATTAATTTCCAGTGCTTACTCTTTGAGTAAGGACGACACTCACGAAATTCAACTTTGTCTCCAACACTACATTCATTGTTTTCATCATGTACGTGGAATTTACTAGAACGACGAATATACTTTCCGTAGAGTGGATGCTTAACTTTACGTTCGATCATAACAACAATGGTTTTATCCATCTTGTCACTCGTAACAACACCCATTAATGAATGCATAACCTTTTCGGTAGTAGTTGCTGTATCAGTCATTATTAGCTACCTGCTCTTGTTTTTTCAGTCATAATCGTCTTAATTCGAGCAATGTTTCTACGGACACTTTTCATATCTGAAGGTCTAGCTAATTGACCTGAAGAGCGTTGCATACGTAAAACAAACTGTTCTTTTAAATTTTCAATCAGTTCGGTTTGCAATTCATCACCCGATTTATTGCGAAGTTCAGTTGCGTTCATTACATTACCGTCCGAATTATAAAGGTTGTTTTAACAGGAAGCTTAGCGGCAGCAAGCTCGAATGCTTCACGAGCTATTTCTTCTTCAACACCTTCCATTTCGAACAACATACGACCAGGCTGTATTAATGCAACCCAATACTCCACATTACCTTTACCTTTACCCATTCGAACTTCTAGTGGCTTAGTAGTAATTGGCTTATCAGGAAATACACGAATCCAGATTTGTCCTTGTCTTTTTACGTGACGAGTCATCGCTCTACGAGCTGCTTCAATTTGTCTTGAAGTTAAACGACCACGATCAAGTGACTTAAGTCCATACTCACCGAAACTAACTTTGTTAGCGACAGTAGCAAGGCCACGATTACGACCTTTATGCTGTTTTCTAAATTTTGTCTTTTTAGGCTGTAACATATCAACTACCTTCTATTATTTCTACGACCACCGCCACCTGAAGCTTGTTGCTTCTTAGCACGATTTCTCTTGTCTTCAAGGTTGAATACTTCTCCATGATATACCCAAACTTTGATGCCGATATTGCCGTAGCTAGTTCCAGCAGTGCATACTCCATAGTCGATATCTGCACGAAGTGTATGCAAAGGAACTTGACCTTCACGATACCATTCTGCACGGGCAATTTCTGCACCGTTCAAACGACCTGCAACACGAACCTTGATTCCTTTAGCACCGAGACGCATTGCATTTGCTACTGCACGCTTCATAGCACGACGGAACATAATACGACGCTCAAGCTGCTGAGCAATACTATCAGCAATTAAAGTTGCATTAATTTCTGGCTTTCGAATTTCTTCGATATTAACCTTCACATTATTTGGGTGAAGATCCATCATTTTTGCAACTTCTATGCGTAGCTTTTCAATATCTTCGCCTTTTTGGCCAATAACCACACCAGGACGAGCAGTATGAATAATAACAAAAGCTGATTTAGCAGGACGTTCAATACGAACATCAGCAACTGAAGCTTTCTTTAATTTTTTCATTAAGTACTCACGTACTTCAATATCTTTTAGCAAGAAGTCAGAGTATTCTTTGCCTTCTGCATACCACTTAGAACGCCAATCAGCAGAGATACCTAGACGAAAACCTATTGGATGTATTTTTTGTCCCATAATAAAACCTTGTTACGCCTGCTGACCATCGCCAACCATCAATGTGATGTGGCTAGTTCTTTTCATAATTCGATTAGCCCGTCCTTTCGCACGTGGCTGGATACGCTTCATTGTTGGACCTGCATCAATGAAAACTTGTGTTATCTTAAGCTCGTCAATGTCCAGACCTTCATTATGCTCGGCATTAGCGATAGCTGAATCTAACACTTTACCTAAAATTTTAGCAGCTTTCTTAGGGCTAAATTTAAGTGTATCAAGTGCCTTCTCTACAGGTAGTCCACGCACTTGGTCAGCCACTAGGCGACACTTTTGTGGTGATATACGTGCAAATTTTAATTTTGCTGTGGTTTCCATTCTATTACCCTATTTGGTCTTTTTATCTGCCGCGTGACCACGGAACAGACGTGTGGGAGAAAACTCACCCAGCTTATGTCCAACCATATTCTCATTAACAAGAACAGGAACATGCTGGCGACCATTATGTACTGCAATGGTTAAACCGACCATTTCTGGTAAAATCATTGAGCGACGTGACCAAGTTTTAATTGGCTTACGATCATTTTTTTCCGCTGCGATCAAAACTTTCTTCATCAAGTGATGATCAACGAAGGGACCTTTCTTTAAAGAACGTGCCACAACAAATTACCTCTTAGCCTTATTTCTGCGACGGACAATCATCTTGTCAGTACGCTTATTTTTACGTGTTTTGAATCCCTTAGCTGGGGTTCCCCAAGGAGAAACAGGATGACGACCACCAGCAGTCTTACCTTCACCACCACCATGTGGATGATCAACAGGATTCATGGCTACACCACGAACTGTTGGGCGAACACCACGATGTCTTTTTGCACCCGCTTTTCCAAGCTTAACCAATGAATGCTCAGAGTTGCTGACTGTACCGATAGTAGCACGACACTCTGATAATACTTTACGCATTTCACCTGAGCGCAAACGTAAAGTAACATAACGTCCTTCACGAGCAACGATCTGTGCAGAAGTTCCTGCACTACGTGCCATTTGAGCACCCTTTTTAGGCTTCATTTCTACACAATGAATAACAGTACCAACAGGCATGTTAATCATTGGTAATGTGTTACCTGTAGCGATTGGGGCTTCAGAACCCGTTTCTAATTTTGCACCAAGCTCTAAATCCTTGGGAGCTATGATATAAAGACGTTCACCGTCTGCATAGCGAATAAGTGCTATATTAGCGGTACGATTTGGATCGTATTCAATCGTTTCAACAACACCTACAATGCCATCTTTACTATTGCGTTTAAAATCAATAATACGATAGTGTTGCTTATGTCCACCACCACGATGACGTAAAGTAATACGTCCAGCGTTGTTACGACCGCCACTCTTACTTTGTGACTCAAGTAATGCCTTATGTGGCTTACCTTTATGGAGTCCTTTATTTATAATCCTTACCTGGTGACGACGACCCGGTGAGGTTGGTTTCATCTTTGCAATAGCCATTTCTATCTACCTACCTTAAGGGTTTTGCTCATCACCGATACTTTGCCCTTCAGCTAAAGTAACGTAAGCTTTTTTCCAAGCATTCCTTTTGCCTACACGACGCGAGAATGTTTTTGTCTTGCCTTTAACGTTGACAGTACGAACATTCGTCACATCAACTTCAAAAATTGTTTGAATTGCTTTTTTGATTTCAGACTTGGTGGCTGTTGTATCAACTTTAAAAACCTGTAAGTTTGAATTTTCAGCCTGCAATGCAGTTTTTTCTGTCACATGTTGACCACGGAGTACGTGATATAGTCTTTCGTCATTCATGACAACCACTCCTGAATCTTTTCAAGCGTTGCTTTAGTAACAATGACTTTCTCATGTGCAACTAAACTTACTGGGTTCAATTTTGATAGTGTTAATACTTCACAGCGATAAAGATTACGTGCTGAAAGTGCTACATTATCATTAGCCTCTTCAGTAACAATCAAAACATCTTGTGCACCCGCTAATTCGTTTACTTTAATCAGTAACTCTTTAGTCTTTGGGGCATCCATTGTGAACTCTTCAACAGCAATCAAGCGATCACTACGTACTAGTTCAGAAAGAATTGAACGCATTGCACCTTTGTACATTTTTTTGTTCAATTTTTTTGAGTAATCACGAGTCTTAGCAGCAAAAGTCACACCACCTGAACGCCATATTGGACTACGAATAGTACCAGCACGTGCTCGACCTGTTCCTTTTTGACGCCATGGTTTAATACCACCGCCTCTAACTTCTGAACGACTCTTATTAGCTTTAGTACCAGCACGACCGCCTGCCATATAGGTAACGACTGCTTGGTGTATCAAAGCTTCATTAAAATCTTTTGCGAATACAGTTTCGGACAAGTCAAGTGCCGAACCATTAATTACATTAAGCTCCACTTTACTGCTCCTTATCCTTTAACCGCTGTTTTCACAACCACATCACCACCTTTAGAGCCAGGAACTGCACCCTTAATAAGTAATAAGTTTCTCTCACTATCAACACGAACAACGGTCAAACCTTGCTGAGTACGTTGTACGTTACCCATATGACCCGTCATTTTCTTACCTTTAAATACACGACCAGGTGTTTGACACTGACCGATAGAACCTGGTGTTCTGTGATTGATTGAGTTGCCATGTGTTGCATCTTTACCAGCAAAATGATGACGCTTAATAACACCAGCGAAACCTTTACCCTGTGAAGTACCTGTAACGTCAACTAACTGACCTTCAGTAAATATCTCAACGGTAACATCACCACCAACTGTATAGTCTGCAACATTATCAATACGTGATTCTGTTGTAACAGACCCCGCTTCAACACCTGCTTTCGCATAATGTCCCGCTTGAGCCTTTGTGACACGTGATGCTTTCTTAGCACCTACGGTTACCTGAATTGCAGTATAACCATCCGTCTCAACTGTTTTAATCTGTGAGATGCGGTTAGGCGCCATCTCTAATACAGTAACGGGCGTAGCAGAGCCATCCTCATTATAGAGGCGGGTCATTCCAACTTTACGTCCCACTAAACCAATTGACATTATTCTTCTCCAAAGTACTTCAACTGCCGCTCTACTAGATCAGATTATCTGTCTAGACAAAAGTGGCTCGGAAAGCCGAGCCACTTAGAGAGCGGCGGAATATAACAGATATTCTGCTATTAGTTAAGCTTTATTTGCACATCTACACCAGCAGCTAGATCTAGCTTCATTAGTGCGTCGACCGTTCTTTCTGTTGGGTCAAGAATATCCATCAAGCGCTTGTGTGTTCTGATCTCATACTGATCACGTGCATCTTTGTTGACATGCGGTGAAACTAGTATGGTAAAACGTTCCTTACGTGTAGGTAATGGAATAGGACCTTTAACTCGTGACCCTGTGCGCTTTGCAGTTTCTACAATTTCCTTTGAAGAACGATCTATCAAAAGATGATCGAATGACTTCAAGCGAATTCTAATTCTTTGACCTGCCATAATTTATACTCGTATTCGTGAGGTTTTAATAATTTCAGTAACAGATTACTTAGTAACTTTCGCTACAACA
>JAGLEV010000036.1 GCA_023144895.1 Thiotrichaceae bacterium | reverse complement strand
ATTCACCATGAATTATCAAAGAACTAGCTCCTATGTGATATCAGAAATAGAACAACTGACCGACAGTCACAGGAATCTATTTTCTGCATCAAACAACCTATCAAGACTTTTTTTAATATTCTAGGTCATTACAAAAAATCAAAATAACTAAATCACTAAAATAATGAATAATTTACTACAAATAGATGGCTCTAAAGGCGAAGGTGGCGGGCAGATTTTACGAACCTCCCTTACTATGTCGATAGTATCAGGCACTCCAATTCAAATTAGCAATATACGCTCCAAACGTTCTAAGCCAGGTTTGAAGCAACAACATCTCACTTGTGTACAAGCAGCTCAAGCCATTAGCCATGCAAAGGTTACAGGTGCTGAGTTAAATTCACAGCAAATCACCTTTGAACCCAAAAAAATCAAAGCAGGAAAATACCACTTTAAAATCAACACCGCAGGCAGTACCACATTAGTGATGCAAACCGTTGTACCTGCTTTGATCATGACTAAAGAAGAATCTACGCTTCACTTTGAAGGCGGCACACATAACGCTTGGGCTCCTAGTTTTGATTTTATCAAGCAAGCTTATCTACCCATGCTTAAAAAAATGGGCGTAGATATTACCGTCAAAATAGCGCGTTATGGTTTCTACCCACAAGGTGGTGGACAGTGGTCAATGATAATTAAGCCTACTTCATCCATGCAACGCTTAGAAGTATTAGATCGTGGTAAATTATTAACTAAAGAGGCAATAGTAAGCTGTAGCAAGATTCCAGAGCATGTCCCTGAGCGTGAAATAAAAGTATTGAAACAGCATATTGACTGGTCAGAAGAGGCATTTAAAAGCCAATGGGTTGAGGCTCTAGGTGGTGGCAATATTATTTCTCTGCACCTACTTTATGAAAACTGTTCAGAAGTGATTGATTCACTGGGTAAAAGAGGACTTGCTTCTCACCGTGTAGCAATGAATGCCGTCAAATCATTGAATCAATATTTAGCAAGCACGGCACCTATTAGTGAACATCTAGCCGATCAGTTATTACTGCCAATGGTGATTGGCAATGGTGGTGTTTTCAGAACCGTGACGCCTTCACTTCATACAACAACAAATCGTGAAATTATTGAATTATTTACTAAAAAACATTTTCAGTTTAATGAAATAGAAAAGAACCTTTGGGAAATTTCTCTTTGAGAATTTTAAATCATATTCCCGCCATCGCTTAGACTCTGTTTAAATATTCATTTTACTTATCACATTGCTATCCGTGAGATAAAAGGAGATTTAGTCAGAAATTAACTTTAGGAAATGCGACCTATCAGAGATGGAATATTATTATATCCGTAATAGTCAGCAATAAAGACTGGGAATGCACTTAGTACAGCAACCTGATTATTAGGATTGATATATTTTTCTTTTTGAGCAAGGTATATTGTTACCTGATCTATCAGCTCCACAGGAAAACAAAATGATCCATTAATAAGATAATTTAATTTTTTACAATGTTCGCTGATTATTACATTCCAGTCAGCTTGTGTAAGTTTTGTTATATTCAGATAACATTTATCACAATTCTTATTAACAAGTTTTTTATAGTTTTTATTGCTTTCAGCAACTGTATCTTGGAATGGGGTATTGTTCTTCAGGTGCTTCAATGACTCAAGCATCGGGTAGCTTATATATAACTTCCCATTGTCAGTTTCTTCATTGAAAAAATTCAACATTTCATGAATCTTAGCATCTGATGCATTACTAGCATGTCCATCATAATCAAAAAACAAGTATATTTCTGAAACATCATCTCTTGAAATGCTACAAATATCACTATCTTTAGCACTCTTCTCTTTGATTAAAGTAAATAAATCTAGGTAAGACTCTTTCGTTACTTGTTTATACAAAGTATAAATAGTGGTTCCAAAAACAGCTATTAATATAGTATTATTATTATCATTAATATAAAACTTATTCAGGTTGTTAAATAAGTTTATTTCTGACCTAGCTCCTTCAAAAACAAGCAAGATATGGTTAGCCATTAAATGTGCCTGCTTTATACATTTTTTCAATATTGTGAGCTTCTCTTAGCTCTTTAACTGTACTACCTGCTAATGAACAAATATCTTTCTTATTCATTAAAAAATAACAGTCAGGTCTTAAAAGTTCGTTAGTCATAATTGAAATATTATGTGTAGTAATTATAACTTGAGCTTTTATTCCTCGTAGTTCTTTTACAATAAGGGCAGATAGACCATGATGATAAAATGCATCAAATTCATCAACAAATAGAAATAAAACTTCGGTATTCTTATCTCTTAATCTTTGAAACCAATAATAAAATAATGCAAGGGATCTAGTGCCTTGAGATGCAATTTCAAAAAAAGACACCAATTTCCCATCAAAATCAAATGCTAAAGATGGAGAATGACCATCATCAATAATATTTAGTTTACATTCAATACCTGCTTTATTTAAAAAAGACTGAAAATCAGCTATATTATTTCTTTCTATAATATCAGCTGCAATATCTCTTGATCCTTGTTGAAAACCAATGTAATTATTTTTCTCTAGCGATCTAAAAAAGAGCATACTATTTACAAACTTAATAAATTCAAAAAAGCACCTATTATCTCTATTGTCATCTAAAACAGTATTTTTCTTAATATAAGATAGTATTGATATTTTTGATTCTCCAATATCTTTCTGAAGGCTTTCAGTACCTTTAGCAAAGAAAGAAGCAACAGTATTTTCTCTTCTATCAATAGACGCAAAATCATTACCATTAATAGATATTTTTTCATAAACAAGAGATTCAGGGTCACTTTTACCATACTTATAAATTAAAGTTCCTTCCGTTAAAGAAAGCTCATAAATAAATTCTGCCACCTTACTATCATTATATGCATTTATATAATTATTATACGACTCATTAGCTGATAATTTGTCAGTCAAGTGAGAAACTAAGTCAAATATTGCAAAACCTAGATTTGATTTTCCAACGCCGTTATGTCCATATACTAATGCCTTCCTGACCACTCCATCTAAAACACATTCAGAATTAAATTCATATTTCTTAGATTTAGTAAGGTCAAAGGTTGCAGGTTGTCTGAAATTTTTAAAGTTCGTTACTGTAAATTTAGTAAGCATACTGACAGGTATCCTCGGTTAAATAATTGAATTTAAATCATTTATGGGTTTGCAATATGTTTTGCTGTTAAAAGCATAACATATTCAAACTGCCGTAAAAAAAATACGGACATGTGGTAAGGGCATTAAATTTGACTTGCATTATGAAAACATGATTATTTTATGATCAAAAAAAACAGAATCAAGTATCATAGGTGGTGAAACAGACTAATCATGTAAAGGTCTCCTAATATAAAATAAGCAACACCAGTGAAAAGCAAACGACAAGGTACAAAGCAACCACAACCCAGCACCTTGTCAATAAACCTTCAATGCTTAAAAAATATAGCTACTCACAGCACTTATCGATAAGATTGCCTTAATTGAGACATTAAGAGCTTTCACTAAATGAACACTGCACAGCAAAACATAGAATTATTAGCCCCAGGTGGTGATGTAGAGGCGATTAAAGCCGCTATAGTCGCAGGAGCAAATGCTGTTTACTGTGGCTTAGACACATTCAATGCACGTAATCGTGCAAAGAACCTTTCTTTTGAAAATTTAACAGGAATATTACGCCTAGCACATCACTATGATTGCCAAATATTTCTAACGATTAATGTGGTGATTTTAGAACAAGAAATTCCTGCCCTATTTAAGTTGCTTAACCGACTCGTCAACACCACTATTGATGGCATTATTGTGCAAGACTTAGGGCTATTCAACCTCATAAAAAAATACTTCCCCACCTTAAACCTCCATGCCTCAACCCAGTTAACAACAGTGAATGCTGGACAAGTCGCTTTCCTTGCTAAAATCGGTGCATCACGGATCAATTTATCACGTGAGCTAAACCTAAAAGAAATAAAAAATCTCACTACTATTGCCCATCAATATCAACTCCTGACCGAAGTTTTTGTACATGGCTCCTTATGTATCGCCTTTTCTGGTCAATGCTATTCAAGCTCAGTCAGCGTCGGTAATTCGGGTAATCGAGGACGTTGCAGCCAAGCTTGTCGTGATGAATATGAAACAACCGATGTTGGCAAAAACTTTCCACTCAATCTAAAAGATAACTCGGCTTACTTTGACTTGCCTGAATTAGTGGATGCAGGGGTTGATTCACTGAAAATAGAAGGTCGTATTAAGGGCGCTCACTATGTTTACACCGTGATTGATAGTTGGCACCAACAGATTAACCGTTTTATAACCACAGGTCGCTTACTCCACAATGACAATAATCTACGCAAAGTCTTTAATCGAGATTTTACCAACGCTTTTTTGAAGGCTGATCTCACTAAAGAGATGTTTATTGATAACCCACGTGACCATAGTGTACAACATGCTTTAGAGAAAAATAATGCCGTGACTATCGTCCATATTGAAGACGTAAAGAAAACACTTTATCAGGATAAAAATGCACTAGGAGCGACATTAAACGATAAAATAAAAAACTTGAGTATTAAGCAACGTCAATTAACCCTTCATGTTATCGGTCAGCAAGGTGAACCATTAACCATTAGGATTACTGTTGAAGATCCCAGTAATAACAAAACAACCATACTAGAAGCACGTTCAGAATCATTATTAAGTATTGCAGGAAAAACAGCTATTGATCAGCCTGCTATTGAAAAACGCTTTAAAAACATACATTTTGACTGTCATATAAAGCAATTCGATTTCTCTAAACTAGAGGCTAATCTCTACATTCCTTTTAGAGAGCTAACCCAGATTAAAAATAAATTAACCTTCTTGCTCAATGATTCTATCGACCTTCTTGCTCCTGTTGATGTTCCCAAATTAGCGAGGCATCCTAAAATCAACCCTCAGCCCACACTATCAATATTAATCAGTGAAGAAAAAGACTTCCATCTTTGTGATATAACCGATGCTGATGTGTATTTTAAATTACCTGAAAGCTTTAAAGAAGATTCACTAAAATTCATCAATCTACTCAACGATAATCCACAGTTAATTCCTTGGTTTCCTGCGGTATTAATTGGTAAAGACTATGATGAAGCCGTAAAAATTCTGGAACAAGTAAAACCTATACAGATTGTTAGCAATAATACAGGCATCGCCTATAAAGCCTTTGAGATGGGTATTGAGTGGATAGCAGGGCCGTTTCTCAATACGACCAACTCCTATGCCCTACGCACTTTGAAGGAAGAGCTTAACTGTGCTGGAGCCTTTATTTCTAATGAAATTAATCGAATCCAGATTAAAAATATCCGTCGCCCTGAAAATTTCAAAATGCTTTATAGTATTTATCATCCCATCTTAATGATGACTAGCCGACAGTGCTTTTTCCAACAAACCGTTGGCTGCAATAAAGCCAGCATTGAAGATGGCTGTATGTTGAAATGTAAAAAAGCCACCACCATTACCAATATCAAAGGTGTATCATTCGCTATTGATAAGCAACGTGGGGGCTATCCCTCCATCTATAATGATGAACAATTTTTAAATATAGATATTGTGAATGATTTATCTGACCAATTTGATGTGTTTTTTATTGATCTCACAGATATTGGTACAGGCTCTAAAGCTCCACTTGATAAAACTGAGTTAATCAGGCACTTTGAAGGCTTATTAAAAGGCAAGGATGAACCACAGTTTCAACTGTATGAAATGATTACTTCATCAACTCATCAACAATATACCCAAGGACTCTAATAATGAAAGCCATTGAAATTAACTGCGAACCTGTTGAACTCTATAAATTATTGAAATTTGAAAGCCTTGTTTCTAGTGGGGGTCAGGCAAAACATGTTATTTCAGAAGGCAAAGTCTCAGTCAATGGCACAACAGAAACAAGAAAGCGTAAAAAAATGGTTGCGGGTGATATTATGGAGTTTAATAATGAAAAATATCGCTTACAATTGATGAGCAAATAAAATACATTGCCATAAAAGTGACGATATGACACTATACAAAAATGAATGAAAAAACCTATCTAGCCAGCTATAAAAAAAGTGAATTTGATACACCGATTATTACGGTTGACCCTGTTCTATTCACTTACCATGAAGATCAACTAAAAGTACTGCTCGTTAAACGTGCAAACCATCCTGATATTGGACTATGGGGTTTACCGGGTGGCTTTGTTGATCAAGAGAATGATCAGAGCTTAGAACAAACGGCCTTACGCAAACTTAATGAAAAAACAGGGGTTATTCCACCCTATCTTGAACAGCTCTATACTGTGGGTAATGCAACACGGGATAAACGCAGTTGGGCTGTAACAGTTTGTTACACCGCCTTAATTGCACACCAGCTTTGTGAGGCAAAAATTGCGGATGTCGATGATGCCCACTGGGTTGTATTAGATGAGCTAGAGAAAATGACACTGGCTTTTGATCATGCAGATATTATTACAAAAGCCCGTGAAAGACTAAGACAAAAAGCACTTTATTCTATTGTCCCTGCCTATGCTCTGCCAGAGAAATTCACCCTGCCAGAACTACAACATGTGCATGAAGTATTATTAGGCAAAAGCATTCAGAAAAAATCCTTTAGACGACGTATCGATCAAGCAGAATTACTCATTGATACAGGAGAAATGTACTCCATGGGTAGTGGTCGCCCTGCGGTGCTTTATCGTATGAAAAAGACTTCAGGTGATTATACTTTTGTGCGTAATCTTGAATCTTAATGGATATTTTTGCCTTCACAAGAGTTGATAGCTAGCAATAATTTATCTCTTTTGCAAAACATCAACGCAAGCTAGAACGGACTAAAAACACTTTTTTTCTTAAAAAATAGCATCAAAAGTGATAATTCATACCATGAATAATAATAACCCAAACTCAGGAAGCACTTTATTTAAATTTCCTAAGTCATTCTTCCCTATGAATTTAAAGCAATTAAATATTCTTTACCCCCCGTATAAACGTGCTAAGCTAGCGCTGGCATTTCACGGAGGCAACGATGTCATCTCATTTAATAAAAATCCTAATACTATCAACTCTTAGTTTATTACTTAATTCAGTCGCACAGGCTCGTTACAGCGATCATCCCAAGCTGGGAATCAATGTGGGTGATCTAGGTAAATTAACTTCATCAGTACCTTTTACTGATATTTTTAAAAGCTCTCGTGGCTGGTTTACTTCTTGTGAATTTGATTGGCGTGCAGGTCAGCCCATTGACTCTGGATGTACACGTAAAAAAGCTTTAAATACTCGTGAGCAGGATCAACTACATTTAGATGGTGATGGCTGGGTACGTTCATTACCTAGACCAGAAGACTCGCCGATTTTCACTAGTGTGACGAGTACGTGGCGTTTATCCGATCATTTCCCTACAGGGCACTATGTCGTGCTATATGACGGTGAAGGTATGATAAAAATTACGGGTGACTTGAAAATGGGACTTCAACAAGGTGGGCAGATGGAATTCAACCTGCTCTCACCTAAACGCAATTTACGTTTACAAATCACACAAACCGACCCTCGTGATAATGGTAATTATATTCGTAATATCCGTATTGTTCCCAAGAAGAATGAGAAAAATTATAATCGTCAGATTTTTAACCCTGATTATGTTAATCGTATCGCTCCCTTACATGCTTTACGCTTTATGCCTTGGAGTAATCCAAGATCAAATGGAGCGGTTGAATGGAATGAGCGTACCCTGATTACTAGTGCACATTATTCAGGTAAGAAGGGCATCCCTGCCGAGCGTATGGTTGATCTTGCCAATATGACGGACACTGCACCTTGGTTCAGTGTTCCGTATAAGGCAAGTGATAATTATATGCTTCAATATGCACGTATGGTAAAAAACCGTCTGCGTAAACACCAAACGGTGTATGTTGAATTCTCCAATGAAGTTTGGAACTCCATTTTCCCCTCTGCAACGTATGCCGCAAGAAAGGCTGACAGCTATTGGAAGTATCCTTATAAGAAAGTTCCTGCAGGCAAGCGACGCGTATTACTTGCAGCCAATTGGTATGCTAAACGTAGTGTTGAAATGTGCCAAATTTGGAAGAAAGAATTTGGCTCTCAAAAGAATCGTGTTAAATGCGTTATGGGCTCATTAAGTTCTGTTCCGTGGCTAGGTAAAGAAATTCTTGATTGCCCTTTATGGAAAGAAGCAAATGGCTGTGGTCATCATATTGATGCCTATGGCATTGGTCCTTATTTTGGTGAATATATTGCAACCAAAGGTAATCGTCCCGAAGTAAGGGAGTGGTTGCGTGATGCTGATGGTGGTAAAAACCGTTTATTTCGTGAGATTTTTGAAGGGGGCGTTCTGAAGAAAGGTCCTCGTGGTGGTGCAATGGCTCGTGTAAAAGAACATCTTCATGCGAATAAAAAGTTAGCCGACCAATATGGTTTGGAGTTATTAGCCTATGAGGCAGGGCAGCATTTAATTCGTTATGACCCTCCACACACAGTCAAAGACCCTGCATTGCTTAATCTCTTTATGAGCGTACAAAATGACCCTCGTATGCGTAGTGCTTATGCAAAGTACTTGCGCACATGGGCATCGGTGAGTGATGGTTTATTGCTTCATTTTTATGGTATCGGTCAACCAGAGCCAAGGAATTTCTTTGGCATGTTGGCACATCCTAACCAACCTTCTTCACCTAAATATCTTGCTTTAATGGATTATCTTGATGCGCCTCCAGTAAAACCACAGCACAGAAGAGCTTCACGACCTGTTGTTGCACCCATCCCAGCAGCACCTAGACCACAAGTCGCTCAACAACCTGTCCCATTGCCAATACCACCTCAAGTACAGCAACTTCCTATTCCTACTCCTCAAGTAGTACAGCAATTACCTATTCCACTCCCAGTACCACAGCCTATTCAAGCGACGAAGACGATTGAAATTGATGGTATGATATTTGAAGTAGAGCCCGACTTATTTGGTCTTCCTGCTGCTGCCCCACCTCTAAGTGTACAACCTTCAACGATTGCCAATATTAGTGGTGCAGGTGTACAAGGCTGGAGTATCGATGCAAACTCAGCAGTATCACCCGAAATACGTCTACGCCATAGCACCAAGCATAGTCTGGATATTACATGGAATTATGTTAACCCTAATACGGTAAAAAATGCCTTTTTCCGTATTACAGCCATTGATCATAAAGGGGGTGAGAAAGTAATTTTTGATCAATTTGATACAGATATTCAGCTATTAGCTACCTCTGAACAACAGTTTATAGAAGACATTAACCGCTATGTTGGACCCCCTATTCGCTTTAAAATCGAAAGTAGCCCAGGTCTGCAAGTGATTATTTCTACTCTCCGTGTTACTAATTAATTATTGATCCAAAGGTCTGAAGATAATGAATCATATCAGTCAATTACTCGTCATACTGACGATTTCATTACTCGTATCATGTAATGCAAACCCAACAAAAGCCCCTATTGTGCAGACACCAGAAACACAATGTATTGCTAAAGGTGGTCAGTGGGAACGTCTCACTCGTTTGAAAGGTTGTAATATGATTTATAGTGATGCTGGCAAGAAATGTACAGATAACTCACAGTGCCAAGCTAAAATTTGTTTAACGCCCAGCAGAGATACATCTGCTACTCAAGGACAGTGCCCTGCATCGACTAAAAAAGCAATTCATGGCGGATGTATCGGTGGGCAGATTCGTAATAGTATGTACGGTAGCTTATCTTGCCCTTAATCAATACGATAGCAAAGAGAAATAGGTAAAATTTACAATAGTAACAAAGACGGATCAACATAGAGTATGAAATTGGCGGAAAAGCAGGGATTCGAACCCTGGATACGCGATAAACGTATACACACTTTCCAGGCGTGCTCCTTCAGCCACTCGGACACTTTTCCTAAAATTTCAATCTAATAATTTTGAGTCGGGAGCTTATAACACTCCACTGGATTTGTAAATGACTGTATCAACGAATCTTTAAATCACCACCTACCTTGTTCTTTTTACTCGCAATAGCCAAAGATCTAGATCGATCAGCGACATCTTCTTCTTAATTCAAATGAATAAGATGGTCGTATCAATGATTACTACCTTTCAGCCAATTTTAGGTCAGGAGGCATCATTATTCTACACCTCCTATATTAAGTCTTTAAGCACATCTTTGTGCCATAATTTGCACCTGTTTGAGAACTAAAAAAACCTTCACAAATAAGAAAATTATTTTGCTTTCATCGCTTAATTCACGATTAAAATACATCAAAACAAACTTCATACATTAGTATATTACTATACTTGAATTAATAACAACTAACTTATTATTGCCAATAATTACAAAGAATAACAGCGTAAATATAATTAAATATAACATCAAAATATACTTATTCATTCTAAGTAAAGGTTAAAAGAATATGATGTTAGGTAATGAGATCAGTGATCAGTTCTGAATCTCAACATAACCAGCAAAGTCCCCACCTTCGATCATAAATTAGCCGTTCCTGTTGTCTCTGTGAACCATACAGAAGGCTCTAAAATTTTGTGATTTTTGCCTTTTTTTAGAAGAATAATGCACCATTTCTTCAGCTAAAATCTAATGGGAACTACTGATCAGAAACCTAATAATAATAATTACCTAAAAGGTTATATAACTATGCGCAATATAATACCAATCAGTGCGACAATACTATTAGCACTCAGCTTATCTTGCTGTAGTGACAATGAATCTTCTGTGAACACAAAAACGCATGTTTTAGGTACTGTCTCTCCATCAATGAATAGCTTATTTGACAAAAAAATCAATGACTTATTAAGAAGTGATAAAATTACCCTTGATCCAGCAACACTTGATCTAAATTTTGATATACAAGCCGCTAAAGGAGTCGATGGACATCTATCGCTTTGTACCGACTACATTGTTAATAATAATAGCGAATATGATATTAACTATGAAAGTTGCAAACTCAATACAGTACTAGCTAATGGTCATTATAATAGTTCGATTAAATTGAATAATGATGTCAATTCTCTTATTGGTGTCGTTCTTTTTGATGATATTTCTATAGCGCCTATTTATAAAGAATTTAAACTTTCTGAAGCTGAAAAGTTTGTCTTTAGAAATGATTCAAAAAATCATGTATTAAGTTGGAACTAAAGCCACAGTTTTCGTTTTATGCACCTATAAAATAAATTAATGATGATTGAAGTCTAAAACCTTGATTTTCTATTGCTAAAAGATTGCAACTATCTTTATTTATAACTAAAACGTGAACTGATGGAACTAAATAGAATAAGCACTGTCTGAATTGACGCCTTAGCATGGATGCTGGGGCACTATTTTATCCTCACCAAGTTTCATGTATCCTATATTGCCCACCTGTAACGATATAGCGGACAACATGACTCACTCAATTACCCTCATCAAACCTGATGACTTTCATTTACATTTAAGAAATGGCGAAGCACTAAAACATGTCGTCAAGCATACGGCACGACAATTTTCACGTGCCATTGTTATGCCCAATCTACCAACACCTGTCACCACCACAATACAAGCTAAAGACTATCGAGATGAAATAATCAAAGGATTAGATGGTATAGCCTTTGAGCCATTAATGACGTTGTATTTAACCGATAACACTGAGGCTCATGAAATAGAATATGCAAAACAATCAGGCTTTATTCACGGTGTAAAGCTCTACCCAGCAGGTGCAACAACAAACTCTGATGCAGGAGTGAGTGATATTAAAAAGTGTTATGGTGCTTTAGAAGCGATGGAAAAACTAGGCTTGCCTTTGCTTGTTCATGGTGAAGTGACTGACCCAGAAATTGATATTTTTGATCGTGAAGCTGTCTTTATTGATACCGTACTTACCCCACTCATTCATCATTTTCCTAACTTAAAAATTGTCTTTGAGCATATTACGACGACTCAAGCGGTAGATTTTGTTCGTAGTGCACCCGCTAATATTGTAGCAACCTTGACTGCCCACCATTTACTATTAAACCGTAATGCTATTTTTACGGGTGGAATTAACCCTCATAACTACTGTCTCCCTGTGCTAAAGCGTGAAGAACATCGTCAACAGTTAATTAAAGCCGCAACCAGTGGTAGTGAAAAATTCTTTGCAGGAACCGATAGCGCACCCCATGCAAAGTCTGCTAAAGAATCCAGCTGTGGTTGCGCGGGAATGTATACTGCTTATCATGCGATTGAGTTGTATGCAGAAGCCTTTGATAGTGCTCACAGCCTGAATAAGCTAGAAGGATTTTGTAGTATTTTTGGTGCTAAGTTTTATGGCTTAAAAACCAATACAGAAACAATAGAACTCACTAAAGAATCTTGGGAAATTCCTGAATTTCTGCCTTATGGTGAAGAAAAACTCATTCCCTTTAGAGCGGGTGAAAATTGTCATTGGCAACTAAAATAAAACGGATCAATGACTATTTTTTGCGTGATACCACCATGACAAAAAATATTTTGATTCCGATGAATTTTATTATTCGTTCTATTCAATACCTTCATCAAAATGAACAATGTCTCATTTTTGGGAGTGTTCACACTGATCAGTCATCAATGGATAGGAGTTAAAAAGACTATTTTAGCTCATATCAAAATTGATGAAGGTATTTCTAATGGATTGTTTATTTAACTAAAGTGACTTTATTCATAATAACCTTTTCAGCAGGCACATTTTCATGAGGCATTCCGCCCTGACCCAAAACTTGTGCACTAATACGAACATTTTCAATTTTCTCTACAACATCCATACCACTCACCACTTTACCAAAGACAGCATAACCCCAGCCCTGCATGTCTTTACTACGATGATTAAGAAAATTATTATCTTTCACATTAATAAAAAACTGAGCCGATGCTGAGTGTGGGTCATTAGTACGTGCCATAGACACCGTACCTTTATTATTGGAAAGACCATTATCTGCTTCATTTTGAATAGGCTCGTTTGAACCTTTCTTTTGCAAATCAGATCCAAAACCACCACCTTGAATCATGAAATCAGGCATAACGCGGTGAAAAATTGTACCATTATAAAAACCAGATTCAACATAAGTCAGGAAATTCTTTGTTGAAATAGGTGCATTTTTAGCATCTAACTCAATAACAATTTCACCCAGTGTTGTTTCAATTTTAACCTGTGGATTTGATGTCATTTTATCTCCATTCGATGGCTTTGCATCCATGCTTTTAACGACTGTTTGAGGTACTTGAGCGACTATTTCAGGTGCTTGAGCGACTGCTTCAGTTGTATCTTTATCGTCACCACCACAAGCAACTAAAAAAAACGTAAGTAATGATATTGCTAGAAATTTATTCATTATCCCCTCCTACTATTATAATTGAGGCTGATAATACCGACTTCTGTCTATAAATTCATTGTTTATTTAATGATAGATGAAAAGACGACAAAAAATATCATTCTGAGACTATTTTTATGGGAATCAGCACTTAAGGGGAAAGAGCAATAATGCCTTAGAGCAAGGCTAACTTTACTCAGATAAGTAAAGTATGTTGTCACTGTTTCTGACGATGCTCAACATTGAACAAAGTCAGAAGACAGCTTGGAGAAGATTAGACTCTTCTGAGCACTTGTAAAAGTCCTTCCAATTCACCAATCACTTGCTTAACGACTTGATGAGCTTGGCTTTGGTCTTCAATAGCCTCCTCTCCGTTTAGCTTTTGCCGTGCGCCACTAATTGTATATCCATTATCATACAATAAGCTACGTATTTGCCGAATAAGCAATACATCTTGGCGCTGGTAATAACGTCGATTCCCACGCCTTTTCATTGGTTTTAAGCTGGGAAACTCTTGCTCCCAGTAACGTAGCACATGTGACTTTACAGCACATAAATTGCTTACTTCGCCAATCGTAAAATACCGTTTTCCAGGTATTGCGGGAAGTTCGTTGTTATTTGTCGGTTCCAGCATATGTTTCTACTCGATGCTTTAGTTTCTGACCAGGGCGGAAAGTTACTACTCTACGAGCACTAACGGGAATTTCTTTCCCTGAATTTGGGTTGCGCCCAGGTCGTTCTTTTTTGTCACGTAACATGAAATTCCCAAATCCTGAAAACTTCACATTAACTCCTGATTCAAGTGTCGATTTTATCTCTTCAAAAAACATTTCAACCAAATCCTTGGCCTCACGTTTATTCAATCCTACTTCTTCATGTAAATTTTCTACAATATCTGCTTTTGTTAACGTCATTAATATCTCCGCTCATTTAATGTCTAAAGGTTGCACCGATCTCTTGCTCAAACTGTTGCACAAGTGAATCAACCCACGCTGAAACCTCTGCCTCCTCCAATGTGCGTGAAACATCTTGAAAAATCAAGCTTAATGCTAAACTTTTTTTATCTGCCTCAAGCCCATCACCAGAATAACTATCAAATAGGTAATAGTCAAGCAATTGATCTGAATGATTTTTTTCAATTACACTACGTACCTCAGCAAAGGTAACGGTGTTGTTAACTTGCAACGACATATCCCGTTGCACTGAAGGGTAATTGGATACTTTGTTGCATTTAGGAAGACTGCATTGCTGAATTTCTGCAACATCGATCTCAAAAACATACACTGCCCTACCTAATCCTAGTCCTTTTTCTAAGTTAGGATGCAACGCACCAAGGTGTCCAATTAATTTCCCGTCTTTATGAATTTCTGCACTTTGACCAGGGTGTAAACTAGGATGTGACCCTATAACAAAATCAAAGTTACCACCGATTGCTTCATTCAATAAAGCCTCCACATCGCCTTTCAAATCATAAAAGTCGATTTTGCGCTCAGGTTCCGCCCATTGTGAATTAAGAATTGTTCCCGTTATCGCACCAGCAATCTTCTTACGCTGAACCAAACCTTCTTCTGGGGTATTAACAAAGGTTAGCCCTGTTTCAAATAAGCGTACTCTTGACTGTTGACGCTTGAGATTATAGGCAACAGCTTTCAATAAACCAGCCCACAAACTACTACGCATCACTGCCAGCTCCGCTGATAGCGGGTTGGCTAGTTTAATAGGTTTACAACCATTAGCAAGCAAAGACTCAAATTTTTCATCAACAAAACTATAACTCACAATTTCTTGGTAATCACGTGACAACAAAAGCGAATAAAATGCGGTAATAGGAACAAACTGCTCAGCAGCCTGTACAATTTTTGGTTTTAAGTCACGCAAAGTCGCAGGAATTTTATCATAACCATAGATGCGTGCTAGCTCTTCAATCAAGTCAACTTCAAGACTAATATCAAAGCGGAAGACAGGAGGAGTAACCGACCAACCTTCTGTATTATCAATAACTTCACAACCTAAACGAGTCAGAATATCAACCACTTTTTTATCATCAATAGTGATACCTAGTACACGACTAATACGCTGTTTACGCAAATTAATCGTTGCACAATACTGTAGGTCATTCGCTACTTGTTGGTCAACAGTCGGCGCTGCCATCCCGCCACAAATCTCGAGTATAAGCTGGGTTGCTCTCTCTAACGCTTGTACTTGCAAGTCAGCCGACACACCCCGTTCAAAGCGATGTGAAGAGTCAGTATGTAAACCATAAGAGCGTGCCTTACCCGCAATCGCTTCTGGGCTGAAATAAGCACTCTCTAGCAATATATCTTGAGTGGTATTAGTCACTGAACTGGCTAAGCCTCCCATAATTCCAGCAAGAGCCAACACCTGTTTATCATCAGCAATCACTGTAGTATTCGCTTTCAATATAATCATTGAATCATCAAGCAACGTGAGTTTTTCACCCTCTTCTGCAAAACGTACCGTGATTCCATCCCCCACTTTATCCCAGTCGAAAGCATGCATTGGCTGACCTAGCTCAATCAAAACGAAGTTAGTGATATCAACAATGACCGACAAACTCCGCAAACCTGCACGCTGTAGCTTAGTCAGCATCCATTCTGGCGTTGCAACCGTATTATCCACACCTTTGATTATTCGACCCGCATAACGCTGACAGGCTTCTGTTGCTGTAATGCTGACACTAAATAAATCATCCGCCTCAACAGGCGCTGTGACTATTGTCGGCATTGTCACATCAGTCTCAGTCAATACACCGACCTCACGTGCCACACCAATAATACTCAAACAATCCGCACGATTTGGTGTCACATCCAAATCTAAGACACAATCATCCAACTGAGCTACTTCACGTACATCCATTCCCAAGGTTGCATCATCTGGTAATGCTAATAGACCCGAGCGATTATCATTAATCCCTAAAGTCTCTGCACCACAAAACATACCTTGTGATAACACACCCCGTAACTTAGATTTTTTGATTTTAAAAATTGAACCATCGGCTTCGGGTAAGCGTGCGCCCACTAAAGCAACGGGAACTTTATGCCCGACGGCAATCGTTGTCACATTGGTTACAATTTGGATCGTTTCATCGGTAGCCACATCCACCTGACAGACTTTTAAACGATCTGCATCAGGGTGTTGTTCAATAGCCGTAATTTCACCCACCACCACTTTAGTAAAAGCACTAGCAACAGGATCTATACCCTCTAGCTCAACACCTGCAAAGGTTAGTTTTTCGGCAATAGTCTCTATATCTAGCGCTGGGTTCACTAATTCCCGTAGCCATTGTTCACTCACTTTCATCCTACCACCTAGTTGAATTGTCTGAGAAATCTCAGATCATTATCAAAGAAAATTCGTAAATCATCAATACCGTAACGCAACATCGCTAAGCGTTCGACACCAAAGCCAAAGGCGAAACCAGTATATTTTTCTGAATCAATATTTGCCATATCCAATACATTGGGATGCACCATGCCACAGCCCATCACCTCAAGCCAGCCAGTATGTGAGCAGACTTTACAACCTTTACCCTCACAATGCACACAACGAATATCCGTTTCTGCTGAAGGCTCAGTAAAGGGGAAAAAAGAATTTCTAAAGCGTGTGGGTAACTCATCCACTTCAAAGAAGGCTTTAAAAAAGGCATCTAAAATACCCTTCAAATCAGCAAAGGACACATCCTTATCCACCATTAAACCCTCAACCTGATGAAACATTGGTGTATGGGTAATATCAGAGTCACAGCGATACACTCGACCTGGAGCAATCACACGAATAGGAGGTTTTTGGTCTTCCATAACACGTACTTGTACAGGAGAAGTATGAGTACGCAACAAGCTACCATCATCAAAATAAAAAGTATCGTGCATTGCACGGGCTGGATGATGTTCGGGAATATTCAATGCGGTAAAATTATGAAAATCATCTTCAATCTCAGGGCCTTCTGCCACATCAAAGCCAAGTTGCACAAAGATTGACTCAATCCGTTGAATCGTTCGTGTCACTGGATGCAAGCCACCTGTTCCTAAACGTCTGCCAGGTAAGGTAATATCAATACGCTCTTGCTCAAGGCGTTGCTTTAATGCAAGTTCCGCAAGAGATTCTTTTCTTGCCCCTAAAGCGGTATTCACTTCTTGTTTGAGCTGATTGATTTTTTGCCCTGCTTCTCGACGTTCTCCAGCAGGTAATTTACCGAGTTGCTTGAGTTGTGCCGTTAACTCACCTTTTTTACCCAAATAGTGAACTCTAATTTCATCCAGCTCAACTAGGGAACTACTGGCAGCAATTGCTTGCTCAGCAGCACCTTTTAATTCTTCAAGATCTTGCAATGGAATACTCCATATTAATGTGTGTTATCAAAAAAAACGGGGATAGACATTAAGCCTATCCCCGTTTTTTGATATTACTGATATTGGCAACTTACTTAGCGAGGGCGATCTTAGCTTGCTCTACTATTTTTCCAAAGGCATCAATATCAAATACAGCAAGGTCTGCTAGCATTTTTCTATCAACTTCAATCGATGCTTTTGTTAAACCATTGATTAAGTTGCTGTAAGACATGTCAAACTGACGTGCCGCAGCATTAATACGCACAATCCATAAACGACGGAATTGACGTTTCTTAGTACGACGGTCACGATAAGCATACTGTCCTGCTTTTGTTACAGCCTGAGTTGCTGTACGGAATACACGGCTACGTGCACCGTAATAACCTTTTGCTTTCTTTAATACTTTTTTGTGCTTTGCACGGGCGTTTACACCACGTTTTACTCTTGGCATTTTCTACAACTCCTTATGAATACGGTAACATTTTGCGAACAGCAGGTGTATCGCACTTCTCAATAGTATCGGTAGAACGTAAATGACGCTTACGCTTAGTCGACTTCTTGGTGAGAATATGTTGTAGATGGGATTGCTTACACTTGTAAGTGCCATTAGCACGCTTGCGGAATCGCTTTGCAGCGCCGCGATTGGTTTTCATCTTAGGCATCTTATGCTCCTAATACTGCAATTAAGCAGATGAGTTTAAAAAATATTCCTCAAGAGTGCCTCACCTTAAAGGAATAGAGTATACAATTACTTTTTATCAGCTAATGGACTTAATACCATCATCATCTGACGACCTTCAAACTTAGGTCTTTGTTCTACACTGGCATGTTCTTCGAGGTCTTTTTCAATGCGTAATAGCATTTTCATTCCTAAATCTCGATGTGCCATTTCACGCCCTCTAAAACGAACAGTAACCTTCGTTTTATCACCCGCCTCTAAAAACTCTTTTAGCTTGCGTAGCTTAATTTTATAATCACCTATATCCGTTCCTGGACGTAGTTTGATTTCTTTTACTTGTGTACGCTTAGTTTTTTTCTTTGCCTGAGATCGCTTTTTACTTTCTTCAAACTTAAACTTACCATAATCCATCACACGACAAACAGAGGGTTTAGCATTTGGTACAATCTCAACTAAGTCAAGTCGTGCATCACTAGCAATTTGCTTAGCTTCGGTAAGAGAGACAACACCACGGTTCTCTCCTTCTCCGTCAATTAATCTAACTTCTGGTGAAATTATATTATCGTTAATTAACTGCTTCTTCTTTTTTCCGGCGATTTTAATGCTCCTTAAATTCTAGGTCACGACTACGACTGTTTTGCTTGCTGAGAACTTTATCAGCAAAAGCATCAATCTTCAATGTTCCAAGGTCTTCACCGGAACGTGTTCTGACTGCAACCGTATCCGATTCTACTTCACGATCACCCGCTACCAATAAATAAGGAATGCGTTGCATCGTGTGTTCTCGGATTTTAAAGCCTATTTTTTCATTTCTCAAGTCAGAAATAGCCCTAATTCCCAACTTTTTCAAGTTTTTTACCACATTTGTGACATAATCAGCCTGTTTGTCGGTAATATTCATCACGACAACTTGTACTGGCGATAACCAAACAGGAAACTTTCCTTCAAAATGTTCTATCAAAATCCCAATAAAACGCTCAAAAGAACCTAAAATAGCACGATGTAACATCACTGGTACTTGTCGTGAGCCATCTTCTGCAACAAATTGTGCATCTAAACGCTCTGGCATAGAAAAGTCAACCTGAATTGTTCCTAATTGCCAAACACGTCCCATACAATCTTTTAATGAAAACTCTATTTTAGGGCCGTAAAAAGCACCTTCTCCAGGTAATTCTTGCCACTCAAGTCCCTTCTCATCCATTGCTTCGGCCAAAGCTTTTTCTGCTTTATCCCAAACCTCATCACTACCCACACGATTTTCTGGACGAGTTGATAAGCGATAAATCACTTCATTAAAACCAAAATCATCATAAACTTCATGTAGGAAATCAATAAAGGAAGCAACCTCTTTCTCAATTTGCGCTTCGGAACAGAAAATATGGGCATCATCCTGAACAAAGGCACGCACTCGCATCAAACCATTCAAAGCACCTGACATTTCATTACGGTGACAAGAACCAAATTCTGCCAAACGCAAAGGAAGATCACGATAACTTTTTAAGCCTTGATTGAAAACTTGTACATGACAAGGGCAATTCATTGGCTTAATAGCAAACTGGCGACTATCAGATTTTAAAGTAAACATGTCATCACTATACTTTGCGGCATGCCCTGAACGCTCCCAAAGTGAGAAGTCAACAAGTTGCGGTGTTTTGATCTCTTTATAGTCATGATCATGCTGTTTTTTACGCATGTACTGTTCAATCGTATTATAAAGTGTCCAACCTTTATCATGCCAAAAAACTTGCCCTGGTGCTTCTTCTTGAATATGGAATAAATCCAATTGACGACCAATTTTACGATGGTTACGTTTTTCTGCTTCTGCGACACGGAATAAGTAGGATTTTAAATCTTTTTTATTTCCCCAAGCCGTACCGTAAATACGCTGGAGTTGTTCATTGTTAGAGTCACCGCGCCAGTAAGCACCCGCTATTTTAGTGAGTTTAACGGCGGGAATTGATCCCGTATTAGGCACATGTGGACCACGGCATAAATCAGTAAAATCACCTTGTTGATATAATGATAACGCTTGATCATCAGGGATGCTTTCTACTATTTCAGCTTTATAGTTTTCACCTAAACCACGAAAATAAGTGACCACTTCATCACGCCCCATTTCACTACGCACGACAGGGATTTTTTTCTTAATAAGCTCCTGCATACGTTTTTCTATTGTAATGAGATCATCAGGAGTCAGCATTTTTTCCATTGCAAAATCATAGAAAAAACCCTCTTCAATCACAGGGCCAATCGTTACTTGTGCATCAGGGTATAATTGCTTAACCGCCTGAGCCATTAAATGGGCTGAGGAATGACGAATAATTTCTAAACCTTCGTCATCACGTGCTGTAATAATGCTAAGTACCACATCATTTTCTATCGTATAGGAAGTGTCGACCAGCTCACCATCTACCTTGCCTGCTAAAGCAACTCGGGCTAAACCTGGACCGATATCCATAGCAACATCGTGTACAGTGACTGCATGATCAAATTGACGCTGACTACCGTCAGGAAGAGAAATTGTTGGCATTTTATTATTACTCCAGTGGTGATCCGCACAAAAGATCACATGTGTTTATGAATTAAAAAGGACGCTAGTATAGTTCAAACGAGCTAAATGGCGAACTTATTTAATGATTAAAAGAAAAAACCCTATAATGAATCTTTTCTTTAGCGAATAAATAAAGCTTACTACCTGTATCATAACGGTGATTATCAATCAGGTAGATAAAGATACCACCGTGATAAAAGAGACGATGAATCCACCCACGATGCGGCAAGCATCAATCGATTATGGATTAAAACTAAAAATCCTCAGCAAATTCTTGTACCCAGCACCCAAAAATAGGCATTGCCAGTTGCTGATTTTTATTAATCAATAAGCGCCGTAATAACCAACGCTTACTAACCTTATCAATCTCACAACGCTCCCCACTGCTCAACAGTTGCAAAGCCTGTTTAGCAGAGGCTGGTGCGCTACCATACACATCGTGAAAATACGCGCGACAGCGCACCATTACCTTGTCTTTAATCGCCTCTAGCATATCCAGTGTGGCAAACTCTAGTTCGTTGTTATTGAGGTGCTCTATGGTCAGCCCTGCAAAGGCTTGTAATAAATACGGTTGCCCATTACTTTGTTCAAAAATAGCATCAGCAAATTCTGTGGGAATAGCACTTGCTGGAAAATCTTCAATGGGATGGCGTATTAAACCGATACTACTTTGATAATCTAAATGTGGGAGTTTAATTTCTTGTACATTAATAAAGTTATCGTTCCAGATATGTTCTAACTCATCAAAGGGTGCAGCACCTGAGACTAATAAACGCACAGATTGACGATGTTGAATGGTGGCTCTAAACAGTGACATTAATCGTAATAACTGTTGTTCTGAATCGGGTAATAAGGCAGGTAGACGCTCAAATTCATCAATACAAATTAATAGCGGCTAAATAGATAGCAATAATGCTACCAATAACAGTAACAGTAACTGCAAGTTGATTACTTCCTAGTAGATTCCAAAGACTAGCCATTATTCAAACTCCTATAAAATCTAAACACAATGTAAAAGCACCAACATAGATTATATTTTTCACCTAACTCAGAAAAATATAATCAATACTTTAACTTATGCCAAACGAAAGCATCGTTTCCTCAAGCCGATAGGAAACGTAATGCTTAGGAACCTACATAATATTTAACGCCAATACTTGCACTAATACTCAAAGGCTTATATTGCTTTTAACACTACGACTTTTTAGGCTTTCTCTTTCTAGACCGTTTTCTAGGCTTAGCTTTCGGTTTTTCCCCTTTTGGCTTAGCACCCTTCTTTGGCGGAACTTTACCTTTAGTATTTGTTTTCTTCTTTTGAGGTGGCTTATTTTCAGCACCTGGCAAGACAAAATCAATTTTACGCTCATCAAGATCAACGCGTGCTACTTGAATCTGCATAGGGCTACCTAGGCGGAATTGGCGACCCGTGCGCTCACCTGTCATCACATGGGCAATCGGATCATAATGATAATAATCACTATCTAATGCCGTAACATGTACCAAACCTTCAACATAAATATCATTAAGCTCCACAAATAAGCCAAAATTAGTCACAGCGGTAATAATGCCATCAAAAACTTGCCCAACTTTATCCAGCATAAATTCTGCTTTTAGCCACGCATCCACATCACGTGAAGCATCTTCAGCACGTCGCTCAGTGGTTGAACAGTGCTCACCCAGAGCTACCATGCCATCTAGCTTATAATAAAAATCTTTTGCCGTGCCACCATTAATAATATGGCGAATACCCCGATGAATTAATAAATCAGGATAACGTCGAATCGGTGAAGTAAAATGAGCATAGTTTTCTAACGCTAAACCAAAGTGCCCTTCTGCACTCGGGCTATAGCTTGCTTGTGACATTGAGCGCAACAAGACAGTATTAATTAAACGTGACTCAGGACGGTCTTCAATTTGCTTCAATATATTGGTGTAATCTTTAGCATGTGGCTTATCACCACCCGATAAACTGAGTGACATCATCCCCAAGAAAGTACGTAGCTCTTCCACCTTAGCAGGATCTGGCAAAGGATGATCACGATGCAAATTAGGTAGTTTATGCTTTTCCATAAAACGAGCAGCACAAACATTGGCGGTAATCATGCACTCTTCAATCAGCTTATGCGCATCATTACGAGTGATTGGAATGATTTTATCAATCTTGCGATCTTTACCGTAGATAATACGAGTTTCATTACTTTCAAAGTTAATCGCCCCTCGCTTTGTACGCTGTGCTTTAAGCACTTTATATAGCTGATAAAGATTATCCAAATGATCAACAACATCACATCCTGCTCGTGCTTCCTCATCCTTATCAACCACAATCGATGCGACTTGGTCATAAGTGAGACGTGCATGTGAATACATTACGCCTTCATGGAATTCATACTTAATGACTTCTCCCGCTTGATCAATCATCACCTCACAGACCATACAGAGTCGATCAGTCTGAGGGTTCAACGAACATAAACCATTAGAGAGAATCTCTGGCAACATAGGGATAACTTTGGCAGGAAAATATACCGAAGTACCGCGATTCCATGCTTCTTGATCGAGTGCAGTCTCTGGTTTTACATAATGTGAAACGTCAGCAATGGCAACCAATAAACGCCACTGATCACCTACTGGCTCACAGAAAACCGCATCATCAAAATCACGTGAATCCGCACCATCAATGGTCACTAGCGGTATATCACGTAAATCTAACCGACCTTTTTTATCTTTAGTCGCAACTTCTGGCTTTAGTTGAGCGCATTCCTTGTCGACAGCTTCGGGCCAAATATAAGGTAGATCATGTGAACGCAAGGCAATATCAATTTCCATGCCAGGCCCCATGTGATCACCCAGAATTTCCATGATTTTGCCAATAGCACGACCGCGCCGCGTCGGTTGCTCAACAATCGCCGCAACGACTATTTCTCCATTCTTAGCATCATTGATATTATCGACAGGGATAACAATATCTTGCGATATGCGTTTATTATCAGGGATAACAAAGCCCACACCAGACTCATGAAAGAAACGCCCGACGATTTCTTCGGTATTACGCCCAATCACTTCAACAATTGCACCTTCACGCCGACCTTTACGATCAACACCCGTCACACTCGCTAAAGCATGATCACCATGTAAAAGCTGGCGCATTTGCTTGGAGGATAGGAATAAATCACCCTCATCACCTTCATCAGGAACTAAGAAACCAAAACCATCAGGATGCCCAATTACTTTGCCTGCAATGAGATCGGCTTTAGAAACAGGAACGTATTGACGACGACGATTAAATAGCAATTGCCCATCACGTTCCATCGCTCGTAAACGATATTTCAGCGCATCACAATCAGCATCTTCGGTTAAATCTAATGCACCACAGAGCTTACGAAAGACCAGAGGTTGACTGGCTTTATCTAAAACTTCAAGAATGAATTCACGACTAGGAATAGGACGACCGTATTTTTCTGCTTCACGCTTACGGTGGGGATCTTTATATTTCAATGTGTTATTTACCACGTTATTATTTTTAGAACTCAGAATAAATAAATAAGTAAATTATTTATTTGAGTCTTTAGCGCCCTTCATTTTCTTGCTATAAGTTAGAAAGACAAGATTTAACAGCAATAGAACACAGCAAACAATAAATGTCCATTATGGAGTGAAAAAAAACGACAGAATTGTTTATAAACAAAACAAAATGATGTCTGGAGTTAGTTGATAACAGAGGCTTATTAATATGAGGATTTATATTATTTAAGTATATTAAACATTATATTATAGCCATAATGGCATTAACAACAGAGTCGATAAGGACGTTTATTATTCGTGTGATCTAATGAAGTATCAGGCAAGAAGATTTTGACTCAAGTATAGTACTCAAAAGACTCAGCAGAATAATTATGATTAAAAAGCAAATCTACACGGTAATCTCTAGCCCTTTTCACCCCCGCCTTAGCGCATTATATACACGCTTTGATTTACAAGAGCAGGTGTTCACTTCGATGCGAAAGGTCATGACGCAAATAAAAAAGCAAGCACCTGCTTATTTAGTCGCTGATTTCATTTATGGCTATAGTAATCATTATGCGGGTGTCAATATCAGTAATGTAGATGTTTTATTGATGTCAATGCAACGTTACTGCCCAGAAACCAAGGTCATTATTTTAGCTAAAGCAGATGAAATTCAATATGTTGTACAACTGGAAAGAATTATGCCCTTATATGGTGCTCTTAAACTTCCTCTACAGCCTAATGAAATGATTGATTTATTAACGCTTCAAGAATCCATAAAACCCTAATTAAGTTATATGCTTATTATATGAATTTAGGTTTGGTGATAAGTTTATTGATATAGAGAGTGATATTGCGCTAGAATTAATCAATCTATAGAAAAGTAGATCATATGAACTAGTAGTGATAATGATTCTCATCGGGAGAAAGAGGCAAGGTAAAACTTTTCTTAACAGTACAGCCTAAGTTGTTGATATAATTGACAGACAATAAAGCACATTAAGAAGCATCTCCCGATAGCTGATTTATAAAGATATATAGCACCAAAAAGCACTAAGAAACTGAGAAGTAGATAGAAATGCAGTACTCTCCCGATAAAGGTCTTATTTTTTCATTAAAAACAAAGAATTATAAGGGCAGAGGTGCTAATTGACCGGACTTTT
>JAGLEV010000035.1 GCA_023144895.1 Thiotrichaceae bacterium | reverse complement strand
GACTTTTGAACGGGATGAAAACAAGCAGGAAAGGCAACAGAGTGGAAGTACTGGAAATATTGCACTCAAAAGGTATGATAATTCCTGAGGGAATTTCAGGAGTAGAATATCCACCTGCTAATCTTATCAACTGATTAAAAATATAAAACCTGAATTCGTATAATAAGTTGTCAGAGCGAATGAGGTAGGATAAATAATCACCTGATTAGGCAGTCCTATTTTGACAATATCAATACCGCTTCATAATATAGTCAATTGACAACTCAAAAAGCTTCTAGTGCCAATAGATAAGCAATACCATATAAAAAGAAAAACCGCCCCGTCATAGGGGTGAGTTGACTACGGTCATTTGCTCCTAAATAGCGCTTAATAGGCAGGAGCAGAAGCAATGGAATCAATAGCCATATTAGCTGACTCAACAAGCCCAAAAAGAAGAAAATAATCGGGAGAAGATAGCTTATAATCACTAATAACCAATACAGTCGCACAGCATTTTGATAGCCAATACGCACTGTCAGCGTGTGGACTCCATTATTTTTATCTTCCTCCCAATCACGTAGTTCATTGCTTAGCAGAAGTAATGAAACCAACAAACTCACAGGAATAGAATGGAGTAAGACGATGACTGAAAATTGTCCACTCATAGCAAGATAAGCCCCCTGCACCATCACTATCCCCATCAACAGAAAGACTTGCACAATGGCTAAACCACGATGTTTGAAGTTTAGTGGTCCCATATTGTAACTCAGTGATAAAATAGCAGAGATAATGATGATAATGAATAATGACCAACCCTGTATTGACACCAAATAAAGACCAATAATTGAAGCCAAGACAAAACAGGCAATACCGATTTGGGTATTTCTTGATATGAGTTTTTTAATCAAAATAATATTCGTATGACCATCAGGAATCTGTGACAGGTCTTCAATATCATTAATCAGGTTGATACCTACTTGCGCCAGAATCCCACCCAACATAATCCAGAACGCTAAATCCCAGTGCTGATGCCCTTGATACCAAGCAATCAAAATACCCAGCCCACAAGCGATAATCGCAACGGATAACGAAAAAGGACGCAGTGCCTTAATAAAGTGGTAGTTTTGCAGTGTTTTCACGACGACTTATTCCAACAAAAATCAACACGGGTATGAGCATAATCAAGCCATAAATAACGGGAACAATCGACATCGTTGGATTCTGTAGAACGCCTTGAGTAACGAGCAATGCGATGCCTCCATTTTGCATACCGACTTCGATCGATAAGGTTTTAGTTTGCTGAGCGCCAAGCCCTCCCAGTCTTGCAATAAAGTAACCGAGTGACATGGTGACAATAATCATCACAAATGTCACGATACCCACCTGACCTAGGAATGTTGGCATATGACTCCATTGCTGAATAATAATGGTGGCAATCACGGTAATAAAAAGTAATATCGAAATACGATGAATCCAAGGCTGAATGTAATCAGCAACCACTGGTTTCAATAGCCGCAAGCTCATGCCAATAATAACAGGGATAATTGTCACAACAAACAGGCGCTTCATCGTCAAGGCAACGGGAATAATAATTTCTTTATTCTCGCCTAATTGTAATTGTAAAGCGAGCTCAGTCAGCAATGGAATAGTAAAAGGAGTGATAAAACTAGCGATAGTGGTTAAGGCAATAGAAAGCGCAACATCACCCTTAGCAAGATAAGAGAATAGATTACTTGTTGCACCTCCAGGGCTAAAGCTCAGTATGAGAAGACCTACAGCGAATAAAGGCGGTAGCTTAAAAAGAGCAATTAATAATAATGCAACCAAGGGAACGAGGAGCATTTGTGCTGACAAGCCCAGCAGTAGCGCCTTGGGATGATGGGCAACTTTTTTAAAATCATCCAGCCTGAGTAACATTCCCATGCTCAACATGATCAGAGCTAAAGAAACGGGCAATCCTACTTGAATAAAGTGATCTAATTCCATTATTTTCCTTTCTAAAATACCAGTGCATCCACTATGAAGATTAATAGGATAAGAAAGATGATGAATTGACCTTTGTCAATCTACAATCCTAATTATTCAATTAAGCTGAAAGTGTTCCTAAGGACTTGGTCATTTATATGCTTAAACTCTATTTTTTTTCTAGTCTAGTACTTATTCCCTCTCTAAGTTTTGCTAATAACACTCAAAATATAGATCATTCAATCAAAATACATGGGCGCATTCAGGCGGGTATTATTTATAATGATAATGCCTCAAAGAATGTCTTTCCAACAGGATTTTTAAATTTTAAGGAAGGGATTAACCTTAATCGTGCTGATCTAATTGTTGATAAGGCAATCCAATCTAACATCAAACCCAGAGTGGGGCCTTTTCCTAGCCCTAAGCCACAATTTGCAGATATTGGCTTTCAAGTGGATATGCGCTATGGCAAAGATGCTGCAACCACCTTTGGCTTTGATGATACTCAGCGTAATCAAGAGCATGACCATAAGCTGCTAATGCAACAATGGTATGTAAAAGGCTATCAACCATGGGGTGGTGGTTTTTCTTATATTGCAGGAAGTTGGTTCACACCACTAGGTTATGAAATTGGCGCTCCTATTGACCCACCGACAGGGTTTTATACTCATAGCTATGCTTTTGCTTACCAACCCTCAAAACATGTTGGTATCATGGGTGCGTTAAAAGTACCAATAAAGAAGAAAAATGGCATGTTGTCTTTAGGTTTGGGACTGGTGCAAGGTTGGAATAATTTACAGGATAACAATCATGATAAAACCTTATTAATTGATGCACGCTGGCGTAGCCCTGATTTTAAAACATGGGTGGATTTTGAAAATATTATCGGTAATGAGCAATCAGAAGATGGAATTACTGATCAGACTCGTCCCTTTAATGCGGTGAGTCGCTCGGGTAAAAAACTATTACGAAATATGCACACATTGACGGTATCTCGTCGTTTGAATAATAAAAAACGGCTGGCTGTTAATGCGATTTATGGTCATCAGGAAGGGGGTGATGTTGCCGCCGATAGCAATAATCCACCGGGGTTCTTGATTACCGAAGATAGTCAGTGGTATGGTCTAAATCTTAACTATTACAATCGCTTTCGACCGAATATGCAGCTAGGGCTACGCACAGAATGGCTACGCGATGCTCAAGGTGCTCATGCATTACTACCCGAAGGTGACTATTATGCCGCAACAGCGAATCTATCTTGGTGGCCAACAAAGAAATTGCGTATTCGACCTGAAGTACGCTTTGATCAGTATGATGGTGCTGGAAGGCCTTTTGCAGGGAGAGTGCCGACTGTCTTTTTTGGTACTAAGGATAAGCAGTTAACAACGTCAGTGGATGCGACTTGGTTTTTTGGTAAATAGTATCAACAGATGGCAGTGATATTCTGTTTATTTTTTACTCTCAGCAATACACTGACGCTTTGTTTTTCCACCACGTTTTCGAATGGTGTAAATAACAGCACCATCATTCATTTCCAAAGCATAATCTAGTGGCATTTTTTGATAACTGGATGCATTGAAGGCATTGCATTTAGTGCCTTCACGCGCTCCACCGACTTGATTAACATTAGCTCCTGCATAAATTAATTGCAAAATAATGGCTTTATGACGCAGTTTTAATGCTTGAATCAAAAGAGACTCATCTAATGATCCATTAGGGTCTGCCTTGCCAATGTGTAACAACTCCCGTACTGCACGTAAATCTTTTTTACCCACCGCGATATAGAGTGGAAGTGAGCTATCTTCAATAGGTCTCCCAATATAATCAGCACTTGCACCATGCTGTAATAGATAACGGAGTAATTTATAATTAATTTTTTTGCTGTACAGTAAGTTAGCCAGTGGACTCAGCCCAGAATTAGAGGACTGATTCGGGCTAGAAAACTTTAATAAATAAGCAACTGCATCAAAAGCTTGTGATTTAATAGCATAAGCTAACGGTGTTCCATCATTACCTTGCATCGCAGGAGCTGTAATACTGGCACCTGCTTGTTTTAATGATTTTAGTGTTTGTACATCATTACTGCTCGCTGCTCGAATAGCCGTTTGAATATAGCTTTCTTTTTGCTCGTAAGGCAAAGTAGCCCAGCTTTTTGAAGTACCCACACCACATTTACTTAATGCCTGAGTACGTGCTTTCGTCTCCGATGTAGCAATGGTTTGCCGTACACCTTTACACCATTTCTTTTGTCCAGAAAAATCACTATTCCAACGAAGACTTTTAAAGCCACATTCATACATTGTAGACTGAATATTTTGAACAATACTCGTTCTAGCATAGCGTTCACAAAATTGCTCACTGGCAGCATTAGCATTTGAATAAAGAGCGCAACTCATGGTTAGATAAATAATTGCTGTCTGTCTATTGAAGCCTATTTTTATAGTCATTGCACCCACCCGATTTGCTTATCGATTAATCAGTATAAAGCATAGTGCAAGCTAGGATGATGCGAGCATTATTTTTGCAATCGCTTGATATAGATAAAGGATTTTTCATCATGACTGCTAAAATTCATTCACTCCCAACGCACCCAAGTCAGCCTTAGCCTTAACCAGCAACTGATTACTTGGATGCTTCTCCAACATTTCATCCAGCACTACAGTCGCTTCCTTATACTTACTTATTTTACTCAACACGGTAATAAGGTGAGTCGCTACTTCGGGGTCTTTCATTTTCTCATAGGCAGAGCGTAGGTATTTTGTAGCATTTTCCAAATCACCTTTCTGATAAGAAATCCAGCCAAGACTATCAATGACTATGGGGTTATTAGGCTCTAAGTCATAAGCCTTTTTAATATAACCATAAGCCTCATCATAGCGTGTGGTATTTACAGAAAGTAAATAACCTAATGAATTTAAGGCACTAAAGTTTTCACTATCTATGGCTAGTATTTTTTTGTATTGCTGTTCTGCTTCCTCTATTTTACCCACTTCCTCAAAGAACATCGCTTGAGAATAATAAACGCTCAGATTCTTAGGAAAAAGTTGGTCTACTTTTTCTATGACAGCTAAGGCTAAATCAAACTGCTTTATTTCACGTAATAGACCCGACTCTAAAATATAGAGAGCGATAGTATTAGACTTATCATTTGATATTTTTTGCTGCTCATGAAGATATTCTAAAGTGGCTTTTAAGCCCTTTGACTCGTAAATAATTCCAACAAGAGATAAATGAATACTCTGCTTAGGGTCTTCTGAATACTCTTGTTTTAGTAACTTTATCAAAGTGTCAGCATGCCCAAAATGTAACATTTTTTTCGCATACTCTTTCTTAATAGCCATTTCACTTGTTTGACTGATAAGGGTTTTTAATTGTTGCAATGCAAGCTCTGGTTGATCTAAAGCACTATAAGCATCTAAATAGATCATCAGCGCCGTTGTTTTAATTTCTTTATCTTTGCACGTCAGTAAACGATGACTTGCATTGATCGCTTCCTGATAAAACTCTGCCCGTATTGCTAATAGTGCTAAAAAAAGCTTTGCTGTATTATCGTTATAAGCATATTTCTCAATATAGTTTAAGAAAGAATAATAGCTTTTATCCGCAGGGTGTTTATCTAATAAAGCAACAATAGTATCAATATCAATCGCCTTATCGACTTGCTGAGGACTAGAACCCTTTAATAACTCAGCCACTTCATCATAACGCCCAAAATACTGATATAAACCGATTAAGGTACTAATAGCAGGTTTTGAGTTTGGCTCATTTTTGTGCCACACAGAGGCTAACCTTAGTGCTTTCTTAAAGTCCTGACGCTTTAATGCCACTTGAATTGCATGATAAACCAGTTCTTTATTATGATAAAAATCTGTCAATTTATCATAGTACTTACTCGCTTCATCAAAGTGATTTTGATGAAAGTGCATCTCGGCTACGAGTAAATTTTCAATATTTTGTCGATATTTCTTAGCATCATGCAACCTTACTTTTTTAATGCTAGACTTGTTATCAATCGGTTGACTTGTATCGTTTTCTACTGCATAAACGGTGGAACCAATAAGGACACAAAAGAAACTTACCTTAAAAAATGACGTAATCAATTAATTATTACCCTAGCTGAAGCCCTCAGCACGATTTTAGCGACAAACGCTTATTTTGGATTATAATCAATAAATATCAATAATAATCACCCCAAAAATACAACATAAATTTATTTTATATGCCTATATTCATAAAATATGCCTGTATATAATACACAATTTCATGAAAAAACGAAAAAAAAAGACAATCTTTACATATGCACTTGTAATCTGAAGCTAGCTGTCAGAGAATCTGTTATTCTTTTAATAACCCCTCTCAATCAATGTATATTATTGCTGTTGGAGTCAATCATAAGACAGCTCCTGTCGATATTCGCGAAAAACTGGCTTATAATCCTGATGAACTTGATCAAGCAACACAGTCCTTGCTAACACTGTGCCCTGAGAGTCTTATTATCTCTACGTGCAACCGTACAGAGATTTATCTTTCGAGTCACTCGGAGCAATCAGACCTAACGAATAAGCTACTCAACTGGCTCTCTCAGTCTCGTTTTATTCCTATCGAAAAGCTCGTTAAGCACAATTACACCTATCACAATGAAAAGGCAGTACAACACCTTTTACGGGTAGTTTGTGGTTTAGACTCCATGGTTTTGGGTGAACCACAGATTCTAGGGCAAGTAAAAAATGCTCACCAGCAAGGAGTTAAAAGCAAATCAACAGGGACTATTTTAAATCGACTGGCTCAGTTTTCATTTTCAGCAGCTAAAAAAATTCGGACACAAACCGCTATTGGCGCTAATCCTATTTCTGTTGCCTATGCTGCGGTAAGCTTGGCTAAACAAATCTTTGCAGATCTGAGTCAACAAACGGTATTACTTGTTGGTGCAGGTGAAACGATTGAGCTTGCTTGTCGCCACCTCAGTAGTCATGGTATTGGGCATATTATTGTTGCCAATCGCAGTATTAAAAATGCTAACAAACTTGCCGATGAATTCAATGGTGAAGCCATTTCATTGGAGCAAATCAGTCACTATCTTCCTCGTGCTGATATTGTGATCTCCTCAACTGCCGCCCCTATTCCTATTATTGGTAAAGGCAGTGTGGAGCGAGCATTAAAAAATCGTCGTTATCAACCCATGTTTATGGTTGATATTGCGGTACCTCGTGATATTGAACCTGAAGTGAGTCAGTTGGATGATGTGTATCTTTATACTGTCGATGACTTACAATCTGTCATTGAAGAAAATATGCAGTCTCGACAAGTTGCCGCTCAACAAGCTGAGACAATGATTGGTGATGAAGTGACTTTGTTTATGAATTGGTTGCGAGCGCAGGGGCAACTTCAGCTTATCCGTGATTATCGTGAAGGTGCTCATACTCATCGTAAAGAAACCTTAAAAAAAGCTCACCGATTACTAAGAAATGGTAAATCAGTTGAAGATACTCTAGAATTCCTTGCGCATACACTCACAAATAAGTTAGCTCATGAGCCAACCGCAGCCATTAATAAAGCCGCACATAGTGGTGATACTGAATTGCTAGAAGCAGCAAAAAAAATACTCAACCTGAAGAAATAAATCCTGATGAAAAAATCTATCCATTCTAAGCTTGAACACTTGAGTGAGCGCCATGAAGAAATTCAGAGCATGCTTTCTTCGCCTGAGATTATTGGCGATCAAGATAAGTTTAGAAGCTTATCACAAGAGTACAGTCTGTTAGAGCCGATTGTTAATGAGTTTGCCGAGTTTCAACAAGTCTCTGAAGATCAGGAAACAGCTTATGAAATGCTAAGTGATCCTGAGCTAAAGGAAATGGCTCAAGATGAAATCAAAGACACAACAAAACAGCTAAAAATACTGGAACTCAGCTTACAAAAGCACTTATTACCCCGAGATCCGAATGATAGTAGCAACGTTTTTCTTGAGATTCGTGCAGGGACGGGTGGTGATGAGGCAGCTATCTTTGCTGGCGATCTATTCCGCATGTATTCTCGCTATGTAGAAAAAATGGGCTGGAAGATTTCTGTGGTAAGCCAGAATGAAGGTGAACATGGCGGTTATCGTGAGGTGATCAGCCGAATTACGGGTAATAATGTTTATTCACAGCTTAAATTTGAGTCTGGTGCGCATCGTGTTCAACGTGTTCCCAGCACTGAGACTCAGGGACGCGTACATACTTCTGCGGCAACGGTAGTGATTATGCCTGAGATCGATGCGGTTGAAGCACCAGAGATTAATTCTTCAGACTTACGTATTGACACTTATCGTGCATCAGGTGCAGGAGGTCAGCATGTTAATAAAACAGACTCTGCGGTACGACTGACTCACTTACCGACAGGTGTTGTTGTTGAGTGTCAGGATGAACGCTCTCAGCATAAGAATAAAGCACGCGCTATGTCATTATTACAATCACGTTTGTTTGAAGCAGAGCGTGATAAGCAACAATCAGAACAAGCCGAGACCCGAAAAGGATTAGTGGGTAGTGGTGATCGTTCAGAAAAAATACGCACTTATAATTATCCACAAAGTCGGGTGACTGATCATCGTATTAACCTGACTTTATACCGTCTTGATGAAGTCACTAATGGCGAACTTCAATTCATTATTGAGCCATTGATTAATGAATATCAAGCGGATCAACTAGCAGCGCTTAGTGAACAAAACTGATCAAAGCATCGCGCATCAACTTAAGACGAGCGCGACTCTGCTTCAATTGATTAGCTCTAGCGCATCATTGGATGCTGAGCTATTACTGGCTAAAGTACTCGATAAGGATCGTAGTTACTTTAGAACATGGCCTGAGAGGCTACTGAGTGACGCTGAGACAAAGCAATACGGCACTCTCATTGAATCTCGTTGCAAAGGTATTCCTATTGCCTATATTCTGGGTGAACAGGAATTTTGGTCAATGCCATTAAAGGTGACAAAGGATGTATTAATTCCTCGCGCCGATACTGAACGACTCGTTGAACTCAGTCTTATCGCTAGTAAAAACTTTGAGCAGCCCCAGATACTAGAGCTGGGTACTGGCTCAGGCGCTATTTCCATTGCATTAAGTCATGAACTCGTGACTAAAAAAGCAGTAATAACAGCGATTGACATTAGCCCAGCAGCATTAAGTATTGCTCAAGACAATGCCAAACAGTGGCAAAAGCACCCTATTCAATTCATTCAATCTGACTGGTATCAAGCACTGGATCAGCAATATTTTGATTTGATTATCAGCAATCCACCCTATATCGAGCAGAATGATCCTCATTTATTAAATGATATTCGCCATGAGCCTCAACAGGCTTTAGTTTCAGGAGATGATGGGCTAGATGCTATTCGTACTATTGTTTCTGAAGCTCCACAATACCTTAATCCTCAAGGTTATTTATTACTGGAGCATGGTTTTCAGCAAGCTAAAAAAGTACAGGCTATTATGCAGGGCTATGGGTTGACTCAGATTGAAACTTATCAGGATTATGCTGGTTTAGATCGAGTAACATTAGGACGAATAGCTTAAAAATAAACCGTTTATTTGTCTTTAATAACAGATTTTATTAACTTCAGCTATACTCGATAAATGCCTTTTACACTTGCCCACCCTGCTATTGTTATCCCCCTCTATAAAAAGCTGAAAAGCTGGGGTGTGCTCTCTGCACTCATCATCGGCAGCATGGTGCCTGATTTTAGTTACTTCATTCCATTAGGTATTGGGCGCTACGAAACACACACTCTTTTTGCACTACTCTGGTATTGCTTGCCCATGGGGTTATTATTTTATTACCTCTATCATGGCTTGCTATTTCCTGTTTTATACAGCTTATTACCCACATCATTTCGACAACGACTAGCGACTAAAAAAACTAAGGAAAAGCGATCTTTTTTTGCCATCGTGTTTTGTCTATTGATTGGCGCAATGAGCCATTTAATGTGGGATTTTTTCACTCACTACCCCGATAATGTGCCGACCTATGTTGCAGATAACATGACCTATGTGGTGGCGCGTTTTAATGGCTACACTCTCAATATTTATCGATTACTCCAACATACAAGTACTTTACTCGGTATTGGTTTTATTATTTATTGGATTCGAGGCTGGTATATCCACACTTCTCCAATACCTCAGCCTAAAAACCCTAAGTATTTACGTGGGATCATACGTCTTATATTTATTACCATACCGATAAGCTCTGGAGTCATCGCAGCTTACTTATCAACGAGCTATCTTATTGAAACAAATCAAGGGTCTGCCTTATATAAGACGATTATGGCAACACGTGATATGATTATTTATGGCGGGCAGGCATTCATTATTACTTGGATCGTACTGGGTGTTATTTACTTTATTTATCAGCGAACACACTATTCAAGAGAAGCCTAATACGAAAATATTTTTAATTTTGGCAAAAAGGTTGTTGATACAAGCTTAGCAAAGAAGGTTTGCACGCTCTAGTTTTTGAAAAGTATAGTCATAGGAGTGACGATCATCGGCTTGATGATGCTCTTCAAAAATAATATTCCATTCACTAGACTGATAGTCAGGGAAGAAAGTATCACCTGCAATTTTGGCTTTCACTTGAGTGAGATACAAACGATCAGCTATTGGCAAGAATAGCTTATAAACAACCGCACCACCAATCACCATCACCTCAGGCACACCCGCACATAAAGCCAGTGCATCTTCAGGGCTTGTTACAACATCACAGCCTTCAATCACTAGATTTTTTTGTTGAGATAAAACAATATTTCTACGCTTGGGTAGTGGCTTACCTATCGAAAGATAAGTGGTATGTCCCATAATAATGGGCTTGGATAATGTATTTTCCTTAAACCAAGCAAAATCTGCAGGTAAGTGCCATGGCAATGTATTATTCATGCCAATAACACGATCATCTGCTATTCCAGCAATTAAAGATATAATCACTTATTTAACAATTTTAAGATGAGGACGTTTTGGCTTGGTTGGCGTTGGATCTGGATTAGAATCACCACTATCAATATCAAAGCCTTCTTCTTCTTTAAACATTGTACCCTGCTCATTTTCCTTGGAATAAATGCCTAATACTGCCGACATCGGAATGTAGATATTAAAAGATTTTCCAGAGAAACGTGCATTGAACAATACCGCATCATTATCTAGTACAAGATTTTGCACAGCGCTATAATCAATATTGAGAACAATACGACCCTCTTGCACAAATTGCATAGGTACAATCACGTTCTCTTGTTCTGCATCAACAAGCAAGTGTGGTGTCATCTCACTATCAATCAACCACTCATGAATAGCACGTAATAGATAAGGGCGGCTAGGAATAATCATGGGCGAATAGATTTTTCAGCAGCGGTTAAACTTAACTGGAAAGTATCACGTGAGAAAACACGATCCATATATTCATGGATAGGCTTTGCATCCTTACCAGGTAAGTCGATACCATATTTTGGTAAACGCCATAAGATAGGAGCAATAGTACAATCAACTAAAGTAAAATCATCACTAAGGAAGAAAGGCTTTACAGAGAATACTTCTGCCGCAGAGATAACACCATTACGCAAGACACTACGCGCTGCATCAGCACGTTTAGAGTCGCCTGACTCTAGGTCATCAATTAATGAGAACCAATCTTTCTCAATACGGAACAATGCTAAACGTGAGTGTGCACGAGAAACGGGGTCAATCGGCAATAATGGAGGATGCGGAAAGCGTTCATCCAAATACTCCATAATAATACGCGAATCATAAAGCACTAGCTTTCGATCAAGTAAACAAGGTAGTGAACTATAAGGGTTTAATTCTTCAAGATCGGGTGGAATATTATCAGCATCTGTTTCTATGATATCGACAACAATGTCTTTCTCAGCCAATACAATCCTAACACGATGGTTATCGGGATCATCAGGAACAGAAAACAGAGTCATTACTGCACGTCGATTAGCTATTGAGGCCATTTATTTCCACCATTAAAATAATAAAGTAAAACGATAAGAACATATTACTATTGAAAAAAATAATGTACTTATTTGTTGTTTGAAGTTCGTTAACTCTCTCCCTATAAGTCACTTTAGTATGAAATACCACAACCATAAGAGTTTTTTAGAACGAGCCGAACTTATACAGGATAAAAGACAAAAAAGCCACCCCATTTCTGAGGTGGCTTTTTGTCAACAACTATTTACTACCCATCATTAATAGGTAGTAATAGAAGATCTAAGGCTAAACCTTAGTGTACATCTTTCCAGTATTCTTTCTTCAAGGCATACGCAACACCAATGAACATTAGCAATAGAAGCATTGCAAAAATACCGTATTTCTTACGTGCTAACTGAGCAGGCTCACCAACATAAACAAGGAAGTTAGTAATATCATTAACAAACTCATCATATTCTTCAGGAGATAGACTACCTGCTGTTTCTAAGACTAATTTGCTGTGTTTATGACCTTCTTCATCAATATGCTCAACAAGCTTTTGATTGCCCTGTAGATCCCATAATACATGCGGCATACTGGCATTAGCTAGTATTGTATTATTCATGCCTGATGGGCGCTCAGGGTCAAGGTAAAAGCTTTTTAGATAAGTATAAATCCAATCAGCACCACGTGAACGTCCCGTTAAAGATAAATCAGGAGCAACACCACCATACCAGTTCTTAACATCGTCAGAAGGCATTGCATTGTGCATCAATGATCCTAATCCTGAAGGCTTACCATCAATACCACGAGTAAAGATGAAGTTTTCAGTAATTAGCTTTGCATTCGTTCCTGCTATCTGATCTGCATCTTTACCACTTGCTCCCGTATCAGCAGGAACAACGGGTAAACCGATGTCCTTTGCCACACGGTTATAACGTGATGAACTCAGGCTATGACAACCATGACAGTAGTTCATAAAGTTACGTGTACCACGCTGTAAACTTTTATGATCATCTACATCAATGCTGGCAGACTCTAGCGCTACCTTGCTCCCAGCAAAGGCAGAACCTGAGATAAGCAATCCCGATAACAATATAACTAAACTATTTCTCATGATGTCACCCGCGTTGGAACTTCTTTCTCTGCATTAAATGACTTCACTATACCAGGTAGTAATACCGTCACTGCCAAATAAACAATTGGGAACACCCACTGCCAAATAATCTGTGCTGCATTCTCTCCATCTTTAGGATTATAACGATAGAAGTCAATAAGCAATACCAGCCCAGCTAAGATAGTAAACCATAAAACATATTTTACTTTTGCAGGGCTGTTATGAACCCATAGAACAACAAAGAATAAGAAATAGATTTCAGTCATTCTCACCCCTAGCTCTTTAAATAAAGGGTCAACTGGCTTAACACCAAGGTAGCCTAAAATAATAAATACCGCTGCAAAAACTAAGATATTGATAGTATGTGCTTTATTACGATAGCGCCATGATTTAATCGGGTTTTTATCAATCCAAGGCAAAGCAAACAATACGGCAATCGCACCAAACATTGCTAAAGTACCTGCGAAGGGTGTCAATGTCACCGCACGTAATACGGTATAGAATGGGGTGAAATACCAAACAGGAGCAATATGCTCAGGGGTTTTCAATGCATTGGCAGGTTCAAAGTTAGCATACTCTAAGAAGTATCCGCCCATTTCTGGAGAGAAGAACAAGATGGCAAAGAAGAACAATAAGAAGACACCAACACCAACGATATCTTTCACCGTGTAGTAAGGGTGGAATGGAATACCATCGAGAGGAATACCGTTCTCATCTTTTAGTTTCTTAATCTCAACACCATCAGGGTTATTCGACCCCACAACGTGTAGTGCAACGATATGAACAAAGACCAAAGCCACAATGACTAAGGGTAATGCAGCAACGTGTAATGCAAAGAGACGATTCAATGTTGCATCAGCAATAACGAAGTCACCCCGTATCCATGTTGATAGTTCATTACCAATCACTGGAACGGTGTTAAATAAGTTAATGATAACCTGAGCACCCCAGAATGACATCTGACCCCAAGGGAGTAAGTACCCCATGAATGCAATCGCCATTAAGGCAAGGTATAAAGCCATTCCTATTAACCAAACTAGCTCACGTGGCCCTTTGTAAGAGCCATAAATTAGCCCTCGGAACATGTGGAGATAGATGACGACAAAGAATGCCGATGCCCCCGTTGCATGCATATAACGTATAAACCAACCACCCGGCACATCACGCATGATGTATTCAACTGACTGGAATGCGAGTGCCGCATCAGGCTTATAGTGCATGGTCAAGAAAATGCCACTAACGATCTGGATAACCAAGACCAATAGTGCTAATGAACCAAAGAAATACCAAAAGTTAAAGTTTTTTGGTGTGTAATATTGTGCTAAATGCTCGTTCCAGACCTTTGTCAGTGGAAAACGTGCATCAATCCAATTAAGTAAACCCTGCATTATGCCGCCTCTCCTTTTTCATCAAGACCAATAACAACGGTATTGTCATCTTTATAAGAGTAAGGAGGGACTTCAAGATTTCTATCCGCAGGTACATTTTGGTATACACGACCTGCTAAATCAAACTTAGAACCATGACAAGCACAGAGCCAACCGCCTTTCCAGTTAGCACCTAAATCAGCAGGCGCTAAATCAGGACGGTAATCAGGAGAACACCCTAGGTGTGTACAGATACCGACAAGGACTAAATAGCGATCTTTACCTTCACGTGTACGCTTAGCATTTAATGCATAATCAGGTTGCATTTGCTTAGCATTTTCAGAAGTAGGATCTTTTAATAGCTCATCATTGGATGCTAAATCATCTAGCATTTTTTGTGATCGATTAACGACCCAAACAGGCTTCTTACGCCAAACAATAACGGTTTGCTGTCCTTCCTGTAATCGACTGACATTAAATTCGACGGGTGCGCCCGCCGCTTTAGCTCGCTCACTAGGGCTCCAAGAAGTCAGAAAAGGTGCTGCCATTCCCACTATTCCTACAGACCCAACCGCAGAGGTAGCAGCAATGAGGAAGCGCCGACGCCCCTTATCTACTGAAGAATTTTCCATTGAATACTCCGAAAGTTAAAAACCCAAGAAACAAGTATAAATAATAAAGAAATGTATAATTGAACTTATGACACTCCAAAACTTCTCGTAAGTTATTGAAAAGTCCATTACTAAACCAGTAGCCAAGCCTATTATTGATTGCGGACTAGAATGGATGAACACGCGCTTAAGGTCAAGGAAAAAAAAACACCAAACTGACCTTTATCAAGTCAAATAGCCTGAATAAATTTCAAACAGGGTTAGCAATATCAATGAAGTACTGAGAAAGGTTAAATTTCTTACCCAACTGCTCTGCTAAAGCCCGTACTCCATAGCGTTCAGTCGCATGGTGACCTGCTGCAAGGTAGTGTATACCTAACTCTCTTGCTTCATGGGTGGTATTTTCTGAAATTTCCCCACTTAAAAAAGTATCTACCCCCATTGCAGCTGCCTTAGAGAGATATTTTTGTGCGCCACCACTACACCACCCCACTTTACTAACAAGATGATCCCCTCCAGAAATAACCAAGGGTTCACGAGCAAGCTTAACAGCCACCTTTTCTGAAAAATCACTCAATCTCATTGGTTTAGATAAGTGCCCAATATTGCCGACACCTTGCTTATCCAGCTTATCGTCAACCGTCAGATCGAATAACTGAGCTAATTGTGCGTTATTACCCAATTCTTGATGTGCATCAAGGGGAAGATGATAAGCTAATAAACTCATATTATTTTTAATCAAAGCAGAGACTCTCCTTCCCTTCATGCCGACAAGACAGGGGTCTTCCCCCTGCCAAAAGTAGCCATGATGAACCAATAATAAATCCGCTTTATGTTCAATCGCCGCATCAATCAAAGCAGCACTTGCGGTAACACCAGCAACAATGCAATTTACTTCGGCATTACCTTCAATCTGTAAACCATTAGGTGAGTAATCCTTGAACTGATCAATGACTAAAGTCCGATTACAGTAATTAACGATACTTTCTAGTGATGCCATACTTGCCTTTGCTATTTAAAATGATGATTATTTTATCGCACTCTGAATTCTGATGTCATCTTTTGCTTTTTCACAGACTGACAGATCAAAACTAAGGAGTGCATCAAAATCAAAGACAACAAAAAAAAGAACACACAATCTGCACAAAAAAGCTCAATCTCAAGCATTTTATCATCACATAGCATTGCCATAATGATGTATATATTAATTCACTAACGAGGCTCCATCATGTTCTTAGATGTTATTATCGGCTTGTTCCTTATTGGAACCTGTATCGGTATTTTCTTAATTCTCACTCTACTTGCTCGCAAAGCAGGCTTTTTATCCGCTCCAGAAGAAGGCGCACCCAGTAAATTAGGAGTAACAGACTACATAAAAAAGCTTAAGGGGTTACAACATTCACTTATTTTTCGCTTTATTATGATTACCTTATTAGTTTTAGGAATGACCATTCCACTCAATATGGTAGAGCAAATTGTGGCCGAACGTAGTTCACTACATAGTCGTGTGCTTGCTGATATTGCTAAAACATGGGGATCACAACAGCTCATTATGGGGCCTGCATTAATCATCCCATTCACAGAAAAACATCAGATCGTTACTACAAAAGAAGATAAAGACGGCAATGATCGAACGGAAGTTAAGACAAAGCTTATTCGTAAACATGCCATTGTTTTACCTGAAACCATTGATTTGAAAAATACAATTCAAGGTGAACATCGCAAACGTAGTTTATATAAGTCATTGGTTTACACCGCGGATATTAAAATATCGGGGCAATTTAACAAACCCAATATTACCAGCCTTTCTGATCATGTGAGTGAAATTCACTGGGATCGTGCTCGTATAGTGATTGGGCTATCAGATACTAAAGCAATCAATACCACATCAGCACTTAGCTGGAATGAAGAAGCGCTACGCTTTGAACCAGGAACGAGCATCAATGGCTTAATTGCACGAGGCTTCCATGCCCCCTTAACCATCGATACCACAAAAGAATCTTTTACTTATAGCTTTAATATTAACGTCAATGGCAGCCAAAGCTTCCACTTCACACCACTAGGACGAACAACAAATGTTGAAGTGATTTCTAACTGGCCACATCCTAGCTTCAATGGTAGCGCCCTGCCTGCACAACGACATATTGATACCAATGGTTTCAAAGCATCATGGTCAGTTTCTCATTTAGCTCGAAATTACCCTCAGCTTTGGACAATAGAAAATCAAACGCATAATCTAGAGGAATTCACCGCAGGTGTGAGCTTGTTTGAATCGGTCACCCTATATACACAGATCATTCGAGCAATAAAGTATGGTGTGCTATTTATCTGCCTAACGTTCATCACTTTCCTAATATTTGAGCTAGCCATTAAGAAAAAACTACACTTTGTACAATATGCGGTCATTGGTTTAGCACTCACTTTATTTTATCTCACACTGTTATCAATGGCAGAACACAGTAATTTCTTTACTGCCTATATTAGTGCTGCGGGAGTGATTATTGCTATGATTAGTAGTTATGCCTATGCCGCGATACGCAAGTTGTCGAGCAGTATAATTATCACCATAATGTTAACCGCTTTATTTAGCTTACTCTATTCATTATTACAGCTAGAAGACTATGCATTACTGGCAGGAACAGGTCTATTACTGACTATGTTAGCGGTACTTATGTATCTCACACGGAATATTGGACGATCATAACTTCCTAAAATTGACCCAGTACAAAATACTCCCATAGACTGTACTGGGTCATGTCCTTTATCGCTATTTACTTGTACCCCCTACCACCACACAGTATGATAACTTCCAACCACCTATTAGGAAGTTAGTACCCACTAAATCCTAATAAAAAACCACAAACCCCAAACAAAGCCTATAATGGTTTTGACACTTTTTTTTTATAACTATGAAGCTACCCCACGATTTGCAACTCTTCTCAACTGCTCAATTTCCTTGCGCCTACTTAGCAGGAAAAGTCGCTAGGAATACGGTCATTGACCCTGAATTCAAAATGCAGAGCAATATCTACTCTCAGCTAATAAAAAGTGGCTTCCGCCGCAGTGGTGCGCAGGTTTACCGCCCACAGTGCCAGCCTTGTAAGGAATGTATCTCTACCCGCATTCCTGTCAATAGCTTTCGATTTAGCAAAAGCCAACGCCGTAATTTCAAGAAAAATAGTGACCTCACCGTTGTTATCAACAAAGGGGATTATAAACCTGCCTACCAAGAACTTTATGCTGAATATTTGCAGTCACGTCATGATAGTGATGATAGTGAAGAGGTTCATGAGTTCTTTAAAGCGGACTGGTGTAGTGTTTACTATGTAGAGTTCCTTGAAAAAGGACGCTTACTTGGTGTTGCCGTTATTGATGTATTAGAAAGTGAAGTATCGGCTGTTTATACCTTTTTCCTACCCAATGAAGGAAGCAAAAGAGGCTTAGGCACTTATGCCCTACTTTGGCAAATTGACTATGCTAAGAAGAATAATAAAAATTATGTCTATCCTGGATATTGGATAGAAAATTGTTCCAAAATGAATTATAAATCTAAGTACCGACCTATCGAAGGTTATTTTGATGGAATTTGGTCACCCATTAGACGCTAGACTTAAACAGGAAATAATGTATGCGCTGGAATGATAAACGTAGAAGCACCAATGTTGAAGATCGTCGTAATGGTCGCCGACTACCTGTTGGCACTAAACGTGCTGGTGGTGGCTTTATTTTTTTTGCCGTTGTTATCCTCTTTATTTTAATGGGGAAAGATCCAATGCCCCTTCTTAATGGAAATTCACCATCACAGCTTTCAAACCATGAGACTCCTAAAGCAGGTAGACAGGATGAAAGTGCTGATTTTATTTCCACTATGCTAGCGAGTACAGAAGATGCTTGGAGTGCTATTTTTAAGAAAGCAGGTTATCGCTACCAAGCACCCAAGCTCGTTCTATTTAATGACCGAGTGAGTTCAGCCTGTGGAATGACTACCTCAGCAACAGGTCCTTTTTATTGCCCTGGTGACAGTAAAGTCTATATTGATTTAGGTTTTTTCCGTGAATTACAAGCAATGGGAGCCAGCGGAGATTTTGCTCGCGCTTATGTGCTTGCTCACGAAATCGGTCACCATATACAAAATCTTGAAGGAACTTCGATGAAAGTGCAAAAGCTACAACGCCAAGTTAAAAAGCGTATAGCAAACCAGCTTTCTGTTCTCACTGAACTTCAAGCCGATTGTTATGCGGGCATTTGGATTCACCACTACGAAAAGCAAGCCGAGATACTGGAACGTGGTGATATCGAAGAAGGTATTCGTGCGGCTGCCAGTATTGGCGATGATCGTATGCAAAAAAATGCAGGTCAACGGGTTAATCCTGATGCTTTTACTCATGGATCTTCCAAAGATCGTGTGCATTGGTTCAAGCTAGGTATGAAATATGGCAGTATGGAACGTTGCAATACCTTCAAAAATGCAGGAATTGATAGCTTATAAATAATAGGTTTCGATGTGATGTAAAAATAATCACCTCATAATGAGAATAATTACCAAACTTTAAATATTATTAATAAAAACAATAATTTACTTACATTTTCCCCTTCAATATATTGATTAATTATTAAGCTATAGCCACTCATTAGTGATAATATTTTATATTATTTTCTGAGGTTAAGTTAAGATTCAGCCACCTCGCCCTATTATTAACTCATCTTTAGCAGGAGCTGTTTTAGGGGTTTGTGGTACGGCTCTGATCGCAGAAAGAAGCAGTCTACTAATAATAAAAGTTTCACGCCATTCTGACACTCTGTGGCATAAATGATTCTTTCAAGCGGCATGCTAAAGTAACGTTAGTTTTACGATCTAGGCACATTGGGGAGCTTATATCGAATAATAAAACTTAACGACAGGAAAACTACACACTTCCTGACTTTGATAAAATGCGGGCCTTTAAGGTTCGCATTTTTTTTATCCTAAAAGCTCTCATTGCACTAAAACAAAGCGGCGCACTATTCTTGTGCACCAAAATAAAGCACGCCTTATTGACCTTACTCTTGATTAAGGATGAGCACATCTCTATTAACAAACTATTATCTTCTAAATAAATTACAAATACTTAGATATTTTTCTGTTCAAAAAGACAACAAGTCGACCTTTTATTTATTCATTGGCACGTTTTATGCTTAATTGTAGCTAATAATTAATCAAACAGGAACGGGTAATGAACAATACAATGAAGCCAAGTATTTCACTTATAGTGATACTAGCCACATTAAGCACTTCGGCAATAACAGTCAACGCTACTGCAAAAACATCGGGCAATGTTGGCGTAACTAGCAACTATCTGTGGCGTGGTACAACCCAAAGTAGTGATGATGCTGCGGTATCAGGTGGTATTGATACAGAGCTTGCTAATTTTTCTTTTGGTATCTGGGCTTCTAGCTTAGCAGGTAGTGCGGCGACTGCTGAAGTGGATACCTATGCTGCCTATAACGGTAAGCTGCCAGGTTTTGGTGGCTATAAGATAGGATTAACAAACTATTATTACCCTTCTGATGGGCTAGACGACCACTTTACTGAGCTTAATACAGGTCTAGACTGGGGCCCTGTTTCATTAGCGATGGATTATACCTTGGCTTCTAAAGATGATACAGGTAGTGAATTTAGTAAAGGTGATTTGCATTACTCTTTAGGAGCGAGCAAAGACACCCGATCAGGTCTTTCTTTAGGTGGCACTCTTGGCAAGTATGACTTTGAAGATGCTGCTGGTGATGATTACAGCTATGCACAACTTAGCTTAGGTAAAGGGGATTTTACTTTCGCTGTTGATAAAACATCAGGACGTATTGGTGTTAATGCACCTCGCGTTAGCCTATCTTGGGCACATGCAATCGATTTTTAGGGTGACAATAAGGATGTTGCTTTATTAGCATCCTTACTAACCTCACCATTTATTAACTATTTTTATTTTGGCTAGCGAGCCTTTTAAAATCTAATTGAGAATAACCGCTATGAAAATGATAACCGCAATAATTAAGCCTTTTAAGCTTGATGATGTTCGTGAAGCACTCAACGAAATCGGTGTAAAAGGCATTACTGTCACGGAAGTAAAAGGTTTTGGTCGCCAAAAAGGACATACAGAACTTTATCGTGGTGCAGAATATATTGTTGATTTCTTACCTAAAGTAAAAATAGAAGCGGCTGTTTCTAGTGATCTTGTTGATCAAGTCATCGAAGCTATTAGTAAAGCAGCGAATACAGGAAAAATAGGTGATGGAAAAATCTTTGTCTCACCCATCGAGCAAACGATTCGTATCCGTACAGGTGAAACGGGTCAAGATGCACTTTAAAAGGAAATCAACATGAAATTAAAATCATTAATCAGCTCATTAGGTCTGATGCTAATGCCAACCATTGCACTAGCAGAGGATAAACTCTCTGCTGGCGATACTGCTTGGATGCTAATGGCAACTATTCTTGTTTTATTTATGACCATTCCAGGTCTATCCATGTTCTACAGCGGGATGGTTCGTGGTAAAAATGCTTTATCAACCTTTGTACAAATCTTTGCTATTACTGCTTTAGCATCTGTTGTTTGGGTTGTTATTGGCTATAGTATTGCCTTTGGTGGTGAAGGTGCTTTTTGGGGTGGTCTTGATAAGATGTTCCTTAAAGGTGTCACCGTTGATGCACTCAATGGGACTATCCCCGAAACTGTCTTTATGGTTTTCCAAATGACATTCGCCATCATTACACCTGCACTGATTGTTGGTGCATTTGCTGAGCGTATGAAGTTCTCTGCCATGCTAGTTTTTACTGCCATTTGGTTAGTACTTGTTTATGCACCTATTACTCATTGGGTATGGGGTTCTGGAGGCTGGTTAGAAGGTAAAGGAATCCTCGACTTTGCAGGTGGAACTGTTGTACATATCAATGCGGGTATTGCAGGATTAGTTGTTGCTATTGTATTAGGTAAACGTAAAGGTTATGGCAAAACGGCTATGCCTCCGCATAATTTAACTTATACCGTTATTGGTGCTTCAATACTTTGGGTCGGCTGGTTTGGCTTTAATGCAGGTAGTGCAGGAGCGGCAAATACGACAGCAGGAATGGCAATGGCAGTAACACAAATTGCCGCTGCAACCGCTGCACTGACATGGATGTTTACTGAATGGGTGATACATGGCAAGCCCAGTGGACTTGGTATTGCATCGGGCGCTATTGCGGGCTTAATCGCAATCACTCCTGCTGCGGGTGCTGTAGGTCCAATAGGTGCATTAGCACTAGGCGGACTTTCAGGTATCCTATGTTACTTCAGTGTTGCGAAACTAAAGAAAGTATTTGGTTATGATGATCCATTAGATGCCTTTGGTTTGCACGGTGTTGGTGGTATTGTTGGTGCATTACTTACAGGTGTTTTTGCAGCAACAGCACTAGGTGGTTCAGGATTTGGTGGTGAGATTAGTAGTATTAGTGAGCAAGTGATGGTTCAGGCTATTGGTATTGGTGCAACGATACTTTATACGGGTGTTGTTACTTTCATTATCCTAATCGTTCTGAAAGTATCCATTGGACTACGTGTTAGCGAAGAAGTTGAAACAGAAGGTCTTGATACTGGTGAGCATGATGAAAGAGCTTATATTATCTAAATAACTTTTAGGTTCTAGCAGAAAGTATCCTGTTATCACCTAAAATGATCATCTGGATTTAAAAGGAGCATTAGGAATTCCGACTCAATCGAATTCTTATGCTCCTTTTTTTGTTATTACATCATCTCAGCTTGAGTCACTTGCCATTGACTGAAAGTCATTATTACTGGGATTAACCACACTAAAAAACACCAGAGACAAAGCTCTCTAATATCAGCGAGTATTCATCTCTATGAACATCACTATCGCTAATAACATCTTTGACACTATGGTCAATGCATTAATCGCAACGGATGAAACCCTTGCTATCCAATACATGAACCAAGCCGCTGAACATCTTATTGGAGTCAGCTTTTCACGAGTCAAAGGTATTCCCATACAAACGCTCATCTCTAACCCTGATCTAGAGCGACATATTAATCATGTCGTTAAAACCCAGCAATGCCATGTTACTCGTGAAGGTAAGCTCTCCGTTAAGGGGCAAAAGCCGATTAATATTGACTGTGTGATTACCGCATTAATCGAAAAAGAACAGTTTTCTGGCACACTCTTTGAACTTACCCATGTTGATCGCCAGCTACGCATTGCCCGTGAATCACGACTTATTAATAACCAAGAAACCAACCAAAGCGTATTACGTGGTATTGCTCATGAAATTAAAAATCCACTGAGTGGTATACGTGGTACCGCGCAACTATTACAACTAGACCATGATGATCCATCAATACATGAATACTCTGATATTATTATTAGTGAAACAGATCGTTTAAATAAACTTGTTGATAATATGCTGGGCTTTAATCACCCTCCTGATAAAAAATCAGTTAATATTCATGAAGCACTAGAACATGCTCGACAAGTTGCCGAAGCAAATCTTAGTAATCAGATTATCATTAAGACAAACTATGATCCCAGTATCCCTGAAATATGGGCAGATAAAGATCAACTTATTCAAGTGCTTATGAATTTAATTAATAATGCCATCCACTCAATACAAAGCAGTCAGCGTAGCTTAGGCATTATTCAATTAAAAACTCGAATACAACGTAACATCACGATTCATCATCAAAATCATTCATTAGTACTCTGTACCCAAGTGATTGATAATGGTGCTGGTGTTCCCAATGATTTAAAGGAAAAAATATTCTTTCCCATGATTACAGGCCGTGCTGAAGGCACAGGCTTAGGGCTTTCTATATCACAGTCTCTTATCAACAAACATCATGGTTTAATTGAATTCACCTCTAAACCAAAACTCACAGAATTTAGCATTCTCATTCCAATAGGTAAACAATATGCCACATACTAAAAATATATGGATCATTGATGATGATAAATCCATTCGCTGGGTCTTAGAAAAGGCACTGGCACGAGAAAACTTGCCTGTTAAAGTCTTTGTGAATGCTGATAAAGCACTCAAGCTCATTAGCCAAGAACAACCCTGTGTTATTTTTAGTGATATTAGAATGCCTGGCTCTGATGGCTTACAACTCCTCAGTCAAGTTAAAGAGCAATATCCTAATATTCTCATTATCATTATGACCGCTCATTCTGACTTGGATACGACGGTTAATGCTTTTAAATCAGGTGCTTTTGAATATCTTGCTAAACCCTTTGACCTTATTGAGTTAGTCGATGTTGCCAAGCGTGCAATGGAGCAATATGAGCATAATATTGCTGAGACAGAAGATAAGCTAAAGACTATCAACAACAACCTCAATGATAATAATTTCATTGGTCAGTCTCCTGCCATTCAGCGTGTTTTTCATGTTATTGGCAGACTCTCTAAATCCAGTATTCCAGTACTGATTACGGGTGAGTCTGGTTCTGGAAAAGAGCTTATTGCTAAGGCTTTACACACGCATAGCCCTCGTAGCAACCAGCCTTTTATTGCTATTAATACGGCAGCCATACCGAATGAACTCATAGAATCTGAATTATTTGGTCATGAAAAAGGAGCCTTTACTGGCGCATATAATCAACGCAAAGGACACTTTGAACAAGCCAATAATGGCACTCTCTTCTTTGATGAAATTGGCGATATGCCATCAGCATCGCAGACCCGATTATTACGGGTACTCTCTGACGGTGAATTCTTCCGCGTTGGTGGGCATCATCCCGTTAAAGTTGATGTTCGTATTATTGCCGCAACTCACCAAGATTTAGAGCAACGAGTCAAAGATAAAGAATTTCGAGAAGACTTATTTCATCGTCTTAACGTTATTCATATCAAATCCCCTGCTCTAAGAGAGCGCGCTGATGACATCCCTCTGCTATTGAAGCACTTTTTAAAAAACACGGCGGAAGAGCTGGATGTCGAGGCTAAATCGTGTAGTGCTGAAACCATGGCATTCCTACAAGCAAAGCCATGGCCCGGCAATATTCGCCAGTTAGAAAACTTGGCTCGTTGGCTAACGGTAATGGTTGCTAGTAAGGAAGTTGCCATTGAGGATCTTTCAGATGATTTGCGTCAAAACAACCTAGAACAAGAACAAAGTACACACCACTGGGAAAGTGCTTTAAAACAGTTTGCTTTACAAGCATTACAACAAGGCACTAAACGACTCATGGATATAACAACACCAAGCTATGAACGCATAATGATTCAAGCCGCTCTCAGTCATACTGCGGGTAGAAAGAAGGAAGCTGCTGAGTTATTAGGGCTGGGTCGGAACACGCTAACACGCAAAATAACGGATTTAAATATCACGTAATGACCAAGGGTAAAGCATATAAAAATCGAACTAAAAAACAATAAGTTGATCAAATAGAGTTAAGAAGAGTGTAATTTCCATGCAACTTAATCACTCTGTCTAAAATATATCTAATATTTCACGCATCAATGACTAACATCATTTATACTAATGATGTTGTGAAAAATTGTTGGTTTAAACTATGTATCTAAAAATTATTGGCTTGCTTTTCCTTGTCCTATCCAGTGTCACTTATACAGCCATTGCTGAGGATGAACCAAGCTCATCACCTAAAACAAGTCTTTTCAGCAAACTGATTGGTGGGAAGGAACGTGATCCTAATAAACCACTACTACCCGATGAAGCCTTCCAACTAAGTATTTCAACTGAAAAAGGGGTTATTCAAGCACATTGGACGGTTACCCCTGGGCACTATATTTATAAAGATAAAATTGCGTTTAAGGTTCAATCACCCGATACAATGAAGCTAGGTAAGCTTAGTCACCCTAAATCCAAAACCAAAGATGATGAATTCTTAGGTAAGATGGAAGTTTTTGAAAAAGACTTTACCAGTCAAGTCCAAACACTTAATTATTCAGGTAAGGCAACGATTCAAACAACCTTTCAGGGCTGTTCTGAGTTAACAGGCACTTGCTACACTCCGCAACGCAAAACTCATATCATTAATGTTGTAGCATCTGACAGCAAGGCGACAGATTCAGGCTCAGCAGGAACTTTGATTAGTGACACGAAGACAAGCACCACGACCAGTACAGCCACAGTCGCTAGCACTATTGGTAAGTGTGATGCACTCAGCCAGCAGCAAGAAATTAAAGGTAAATTAGGAGAGGCAGGCACTCTGGGCGCGATTGTTATTTTCTTTCTTATTGGTTTAGGTCTAGCCTTTACTCCTTGTATTTACCCAATGATACCGATTCTATCCAGTATTATTGTTGGACAGGGAAAAGCCGTCACACCAAAGAAAGCCTTTGTGCTCTCCTTGGCTTATGTTATCCCTATGGCACTCATCTATGCACTAGCAGGTTACTTTGTTGGTAATAGTGGAGAAAGTTTACAGGTGCTCTTCCAAACACCTTGGGTTATTGCCAGTTTTGCCATTATCTTTGTCTTACTCTCATTATCGATGTTTGGCTTCTATGAATTACAAATGCCGAGTGCTATTCAAAATAAGCTAACAGCCATCAGCAATAGCCAAGAAGGTGGCAGTATTCTTGGTGCCGCAATTATGGGGGCACTATCCGCTCTTATCGTTGGGCCTTGTGTTACCGCACCACTTATGGCGGCCTTTGCTTACATCTCACAAGTAGGTAGCCCATTACTGGGTAGCTTAGATATGTTTGCTATGGGCTTAGGTATTGGTGTACCTCTAGTACTTATTGGCACTTCAGCAGGTAAGCTATTACCTAAAGCTGGCGCATGGATGGATGCAACGAAGGCATTCTTTGGTGTACTGATGATTGCTATGGCTATCTGGATGCTTGAGCGTATCGTGCCAGCACATGTCACCTTACTACTCTCTGCAATGCTACTCATTATTAGCGCAATCTACATGGGTGCTCTTGAGCGTATTAATAATGATGATAATGGCTGGGAATACTTGTGGAAAGGTTTTGGAATCATCACCCTGCTCTATGGATCCTTGTTACTTGTTGGCTCTACAACAGGCAATGGCACACTAAGCCAGCCATTACAGAACTTTGCTGGTATGCAGGAAAAGCAGGGTATAACATTCCAAAAAGTCAAAGGACTTAAGGGGCTCAAAGAGGCATTAGCTTCGGCAAAAGCACAGAATCGTCCTGTGATACTCGACTTTTATGCTGACTGGTGTAGTTATTGCAAAGTGATGGAGCATAAAACTTTTACGGATAAAGGTGTATTTGATGCCTTTAAGAATACTCTCTTTTTACAGACCGATATCACCGCTAATGATGCGATAGATAATGAATTACTTCAAGCATACGACCTAGTCACTCCACCTATTATTCTGTTTTTTAATAGTCAGGGTGTTGAGCAAAAAAACTTCCGCTTAGTAGGAAATATTGATGCTCCTGCACTCACCGTACATGCCAAAAAATTCATTAATTGTCATGGCAAGTAGCGAATAAACCCTCATCCTATATTATTGGCTAAATCCAATAATATAGGACAGCTTTCAAACGGTCATTCCAGCACATGAATTTATGATGCCCTCATCATGCAAAGATCATCCAAGCCATAAAAGCACATGGTTTATCTCTGACCTACATCTCAGCCCCGAACGTTCAGACCTTATTCGCTTATTTCATGACTTCCTTGATGATATTCAAGATAAAGCAGATGCACTTTATATACTCGGTGATTTATTTGAGTTTTGGATTGGTGATGATGTAATCGACAGCCCGCTGGGTCAAGCCTACAATAGTATTATTGAACACCTTGCAAAATTGAGTCGATCAGGTGTTAAGCTTTATCTCACCACTGGAAATCGTGACTTCCTATTATCCCAGAAGTTCTTTCAATGTACGGAAATCACCGCACTTAATGACTATCATGTCATTACTGTCTATAAACAAAAGATACTACTCTGCCATGGTGACACACTCTGCACTGATGATCGTGGTTATCAACGATTAAGAAAGCTCTTACGGTTACGCTTAGTACAAATGATCTACCTTGCTTTATCTTTAGAGAATCGTATACAGCGAGCTAAAAAAATAAGAAATTACAGCATCAAACACACCCAAAAGAAACAAAACACTATCCTTGATGTGAGTACAACAACCGTTGATGAAATAATGACAAAATTTCAAGTGGATCTATTGATTCATGGACATACGCATCGCCCAAATACTCATCATTTTCAATTAGCTTCAGGGGTAAAAGCACAGCGAATGGTCTTAGGAGATTGGCAGGATAAGCCCTGTTATATCGAAATAAAAAGTGACCGTTCAATAACATCCCAATATTAAGACATAAGCTTATAATCTTTCATGAAAAATTGCTAAAGATCAAGATTATCTCTATCTAGACTTGATACATTAGAAATTACTAATATAGTAGACTAAACCCTGTATTATAAAGATGGATAAAATAATGAAAATCACAATACAATTACGAACAATAGCACTATCAATGATGATAGGAGTTGCTTTTATTGCTCCTGCAAAATCAAACTCAGATATCGATGTTAGCGCACAACAACTTCAGGCAGCCATTGAAGCCTTTGGAGTCTCTGCTAATGATGCAAAAGAAGCGACCCGTATTTCTCTTATTATTATCGAAAGTCAAAAAGTCCCAACGACAGAATCACAAAAAGTTGCTGTGACTCCTGATGATCTACTTGATCTCTCTCCTTATTAGCGTATTACTCTAAAATTACTCCTTTTGCCCAGTCTAGTGATAAATAGACTGGGGTTTTAAGATTTTAACACCGTAGAATAGACTTTAATCTGTCTAAAATCCAAGCTTTACCTAGCACATCAACCCGTTCAAATAATCGACTTTAAAATACGATAAGCAATATTATTATCAACCATTTTGAGCTATTGATGCACTGGGCTTTAGCACTACAACTTAACTTCAGCGACAGCGACACTCTTCGTTTCTTTTAGATCAGCTGTTAGCACCTTATCTAGCTTCTTCGCTAATTTAGGTGTTAGTAAGTGATAAAAAACTTCAGCACGAACCAATGAAATATCAGCACCCGTTATTTCATATTCCATCACTCTCTCTTCATGAGGCTTCAAGCGTGAATCTCTCAAAACTTCCTTAGCCTTTGGAGGCCCTGAAGGTGTGCCTTTACCATCACCCAAAACATAAACCATGGTTGCTTTTTTATCTTCTTTCAACGCATTCGTTTTATAATTTTGCCAAATCACTTTGCCCTTATCATTGTAGGCCGTCAACTTTAAATAAGCATTTCTGAAAGGACTTCCTGTTGGAAATTTATGTGGCAGTAGATTTTTCATTGTGACTTTAGCCTTATAGCCACTATCACTCTTATCGACGTTAAGCGTCAATGATAGAGCTTTACGCAACATATTCTTATCATGTCCACCAGACCAAGTATGACTAGAGTGCCCATTAACCATTGGCATATGACAAGACTGACAATTGACCTGATCACCACTCTCTTTATACTCATCACCTGTTGCACAAAGAGGAACATCATGTGAATTATTACGTTTATCATGGCAACCTAAACAGAGCTGATTGCTTTTATAGATAGCAGAGTTAGCCCCTTCCATTGGGAAAGGATGAAAAGGTAGGCTTGTTGGTAACGTAGGATCTGCCGCAGGTGCTGTTGAATAGTTTTTGCCTGATGGAGATTGTAAACTTGTTGTAGAGTTGGTATAAGCAGACTGCCCTAAACGTAACTTGCCATTTTTCTTCTTAGTACCCTTGAAGCCCGTGATGGTATGGCAATAGACACAATTCACCCCTTCACTAAAGGCTTTCTTAGCATCTAATTTTGTTTTCTTTTGCATTGCCGCATTCGGTGCATGACACTTTAAACAAACAGGGTATTTACCTTTTTTATTTGTCACGCCTTCTTTCGTAGGGTCACCCATGACTTTCTTATAAAAAGCACCATGAATAGGATCTTTCAGTGCAGTACTTTGGGCATGCATTGAACCTTGCCATTCTTTAAAAATATCAACATGGCAAGTACCACAAACCTCAGAAGTTACCTCATGAGGTCCAGTGGGCACAGGAACATTTATCTTAGTTGACTCCTCTGCATAGAGGCTAAGGGGTAGCAATAGAGCCAAGCTGTAAATAGCTATACGAAAAACAGACTGATAACAAATACCTAGCATATCTTTTCCTTAAGGGGGTTTGGGTAATATGAAATTTATCTCAATAATTAATTTATATTATATATCGAAGGAATAGTAACCGATAGGTTCTTCTGTAGAATTAAACTAGGTTAGGAATTCATAAAAATTCCATTTTAAAACACTTGCTGGCAAACTTTTTAAGCGATAGACTAATCTTTCTATGTAGTGAAATTATTAAAGTGACATTGATCTATATCAATACGCGAATGTAAATCTAAGCATATAATAGTTTACTGATGCACAAATAATATTAAGGAGTTAATAATGAAGGAAATTTTATTCAGTCAAATGGGATTTTGGTCTGCTTTTACTATTGTCTTCATTTTTATAGCGATGGGCTATTTTGTTTTTAAAATGGTTCAGCTATCGGGTCAGAGCAGTGATAATAAAGAAAAATAATTTTTAGTTTTCTGCCCAAACTCACTTCATTATAGGATAGATCTCAGTCTAACAAAGGCTTGGTAATAAATTCAGCCTATTACCTAGTTTTTGTTAGACTGAAATCCGTCCTATCGTATTGCGTACTATAACTTTACTGACTAAACTTATAGTAGTTATCATTCAGATACTTACCGACTGCAATCATCTCTGTATCAAACATCGATAAACCTAACTGTGCATCACAATCAATGACTCGCTGTTGTAACTTAGGATAAGAGCTAATTTTTCTATCTTTTCGTTGATAAAATGCCGCATCGTGTTTTGCAACATGACATTCTACGCATTTTTCTTGATGTAACTTAGCCCCATCTTCTTCATCACTTTCATCACTATCCGTTGTCGCTGAAGCAACGACTGGAACTTCTGCTTTCTTTGGCTCTGGAGCTACTGTAGCACTGGCTTTATCTGTGACTTTTTCAGTCACTTCAGCAGGTTTATCATTACAGGCGACAAGCCCTAGAGTTAATAATAATATTACAATCATCTTGTTCATAATTAATCTTCAATCCATTAAAGTGGTGGCAAACCTCTTGCCAGTCGAGTATGACTAAAACGTGCACCCATGCCTTGCCGACTTAATAAACGACGCAATGGGGCAATACGATCAAATAACATCAACCCACTCGCACGAGCATGACCAAGTAAAAAAGAGTCATTACAAAATACTGAAATCAAAGTATTGGTATAGTGCATAACCGCTTCACGATCAGCTTGACGTGCGTCCTGATAAGTATTTAATTGATCGACACTCCCTAAAGTGTGTTCCTTTTTAGTCAAGAGTTCAACTAACTGTGCAACATCTCGCAAACCAAGGTTTAAACCCTGCCCAGCAACGGGATGTAAGGACTGTGCTGCATTACCAATAAACACTGTATTTTGAGCCAAAATAGATTGTGATTTTACTAGTGCCAAAGGAAAGCCCGTACGCTTACCAACTTTCAAGAAACGCCCTAGACGATAACCAAAAGCTTCCTGTAACTCCTGCAAAAACGCCCCATCATCTAATGCCATACCTCGAGCAACATCCTCTTTAGGAAAAGTCCATACTAATGAACAACGATTCTTAGTCATGGGCAATAAGGCAATAGGGCCCTTTGTAGTAAAACGCTCATAAGCAATATTTTGATGTGTTTTTTCTGGGGTTACATTGGCAATAACAGCACTTTGTTCATAATCATGCCGACTGGCTTCCACACCCATCAGTTGCCGAATCGTTGAGTTAGCACCATCGGCAGCAACCAGTAATTTGCATGATAAGGTTTTAGGTATATTATCACCACCCTCTAGTTGCAACTCAACACCCTTATCATCAGCATCAACAGCAACAACCTTAGCAGGTGTAATATAATCAGGTGAACTCGCCGCCATAGCCTCATGCAAATGAGCACCTAAAACACGACTCTCAACAAGATAACCCAATGCTGGCACTTTCTCTTGTTCAGCATGAAGACGGGTTGCACCAAAATGTCCCTTATCAGAAATATGAATAGTATTAATCGGTGTTAAACCCGTCAGCACCTGCTCCCAAACCCCCATACCTCGAAATATTTGTGAGCTACTATAAGACAAGGCAAGTGCTCGGTCATCATAAGCAGGTTGTTTTTCAGCACCAAAAGGATAAGCATCAACCACCGCAACCCGGTACGGTAGGTCACGCAAAGCCACGGCTAAACTCGTACCAATTAAGCCACCACCAATAATTACTATATCGTATGTGTTATCCATCACTTGCCATTAATGCCTCTATTTCGTCAATAGTGCGGGGAAGCTTCGAGGTAATCACCTCATATCCTTGCTTAGTAACAATCACATCATCTTCAATGCGAACACCAATATTCCACCACTTTTTATCTACTTTATCACAAGGACTGATATATAAGCCGGGTTCAACAGTCAAAACCATACCCGGCTCAAGTAAACGCCATTGATCAGCCACTTTATAATCACCAACATCATGTACATCCAAGCCGAGCCAATGCCCTGTTTTGTGCATATAGAAAGGCATATATTTTTTCTTTTCAATCAGCTTGTCGACATCACCCTTTAAAAGACCTAGCTCAACCAAGCCTTCCACTAGGACACGCAAAGCTGCTTCATGAGGTTGATCCCACGTATTACCCGGTTTTACCATCTCAATAGCGGCTTGCTGAGCATCATAAACGACCTGATAAATTGCGGCTTGCTCAGAGGTAAATTTACCATTCACAGGGAAAGTTCTTGTAATATCACTGGCATAACCTAAATATTCAGCACCTGCATCAATTAAGACTAAATCCCCCGCTTTAAGCTCATGATGATTATCGATATAATGTAAAATACAGGCATTATCCCCTCCCCCTACAATACTGCTATAGGCTGGCTCTAAACCTGATTTTTTAAAGGTATAAAGATATTCAGCCTCTAGCTCCCACTCCATCATACTAGGGCAACAGCGTTGCATTGCACGTTGATGTGCCTTCATTGATACCTTGCTAGCAAACTTCATTGCACGTAATTCTGCTGCTGATTTGTATAGGCGCATATCATGCAAAATTAAAGGCAGAGAAATAAATTCTTGCGGGGCATGAACACCATTACGTCGCTTAGCTTTAACCTTATTAACCCACCCCATGACTTGCTGGTCGAAAGTTGCATCACTCCCCGTATTATAATAAACCGAGCTACGCTCTTCTAATAAACCCGGTAAAATATCATCTATATCATCAATAGGATAAGCATCATCTGCCCCCCAGTTGGCTTGCACGCCATCAAGACCTTCACGACGACCAACCCACTGTTCTGCCTTTTTATCACGCTTTCGACAAAAGATAATATATTGCCCTTGCTCACGCCCAGGAATGAAAAAAGCAATCGCTTCTGGTTCATTAAATCCTGTTAAATATAAAAAATCACTATTTTGACGAAAAGGATATTCCACATCACGATTACGAATCATCATTCCCGAAGATGGCACAATAGCCACCGCATTACCCCCAATCATGTGCATTAACTGCTCACGACGTTGTGCAAACTCCTTTAATTTAATTACGGGTCTTTTTTTCATTCATTACATCCCTGTTACTTTATTTATTTTTAGATTTTTAGTCCATCAATAGCCACTATGACAACAGGCTAAAGCCCTGACCTACTTTGTTTCTTTAGTTTACGATATTAGCCTATTCCTCAGGCTGGCACTCATCCATTATTAATATCGTTCCCATACGAAGATATTCAACAATCTGTAAATAAGCCTCTTCTGATTCTTCATCATTTGACATATCCAATTGTTTTTCTTTACTAATCGAAAGGAAGTCATCAATCAATTCTTTAGAGTTTGTCGGTAGCTGATCCATGTCTTGTACACCTGCTAAAGCAATCCCCATTAAAAACCCTTCTGCCCACTCTTGCATTGCATCCACTCGGTCTTCAAGAGATTCTTCATCATCAGGAAGCAATAAGGCAAAGCTCAGATTGCCGTCTAGCATTTGTGTTCTACTATCATTCCAAAAGACTTTTAGCTCATGTTTTTTATCTTGATGTAATACATTTTGTTCATCATAGTCTTCAAAAATATGCTTAATCCATAAAATCATCGGGCTATTTAAGTCAACTGCAAGCATTCCACAGCTAATACCTTGTACTTCTGCTGGTGTATATTGACAATCAGTACGCATTAATAATGCTTCTATTTCAATGTAATCCACGTTATTTCCTTGTATTAATTTTTTGTAAGTTGACCTTTGCAACTTACTTTCCTATTCTTTCTATAACAAAATACTAACGACCAATCGTCACCTTTTGGGTTTGCAACCGTAATAATGAAACAATCCCATAGTGCTCCCATTGATATATCAATGAATTAAAGATATAAAAGAGTTTTTCTCAATTTTTTCATAATTTCAAGAGAGTATGGTAATATCATATATTTATAACACCTGTTTGAATTTTACAACAGTGCAATGATTAACTTTTAATCAAACTATAAAGAATAACTCACTTCCTCGGAAGCTCTACTCACTTCATTTGGAACTTACTAACCTAATTTTGCTGACTAAAATCTCGCCATGCCGGATCCAACCACTTATAGTAAACTAAAAGATCAAATCGGACAGCTCGAAGTCCAGCTTAATGATGTTCTCACCTTGGTAGAGTCACTTTCTGCTGAGAATTCTATATTGAAAGAACGTGAAAGTAAGTTACTTCATGAGCGCGCCGAATTACATAACCGCAATGATAAAGTACGTTCACAGGTTGAATCAATGATTCAACGCTTGAAGACACTGGATCATAATAATAACTAACCAGAGATATTTTGCTCGATGACTGATAAAACGCAAGCAGTAAGTGTAAAAATATTAGAAAAAGAATATAAAATCGCTTGCCCTGAAGGAGAACACCCTGCACTTGTCGAGGCTGCTAAAGAGGTTGATACTCGGATGCAGGCTATTCGCAAAAGTGGTAAAGTACTAAGTAATGACCGTGTTGCTGTTATGGTTGCACTTAATTTAGCACATGAATTATTAGCCACTCGCTCAGAAGTTGATGAGATTGATGAAACGGTTATTGATCAAATTGACAAAATGCAAGATAAAATTAGCTTAACATTAAAAAACTGTGAACAATATGATAATAAAGAAGAATTATAATATAATTAGCGTATTATTAGGGGCTAGCCTATTACTTAGCAGTCCGTTTGCTATTGCAGCTGATGAACTCGTTGGTACTTGGAAAGGTGCTGGAATTAGTTTAAAAATAGACGCTAATAAACAGTACCAGTATAAGATGAAATTATTAAATGTCGGTGGAAAATGGTCTGCAACAAAAGATAAGCTCACATTAAACTATTCAATTTTAGGTATTGCTAAGGTTAAAAAATCCTCTTTTTCACTCAAAGGCAATAAGTTAACATTAAAGCGTAAAGACAAAGAGTCAATTACTTTAACGAAACAAAATTAACTTAAAAACAAGCGCTACATAGAGGATAGGGTTATGTGTCAATTTCTTGCTGCAGATTTAGACGATTTTAAACGTAACTTCCACTCTCAGCTTGAGACTATGCTTAGCTCTGATCAACTCGGAGCTTTTATTTTAGTCTTGGCAAATAGCCTGCAAGACAGTACCTTACAACACCATTTAAATCCTGCAATTAAACAACGCTATGCTGTCTTAGAATCCTCTTTGATTGAAGCCGCTAAAGATGATGTACATGTCTTTGAGCAGCTAAAAACTTGTGATTTAGATGCGTTAAGTTGCTGGCAAACAACAACAATCTCACCTTGGCAATTAGTTTATAACTCACTAAGAAGTATGCGCCCTGCTCGTGCCTCAGAGCAACCTTTTACAGGAATCTATCAAGACTTTAATCCAGAGGGATTTCACTTTAATAAATCTTTTTTGAAACCTGAGATTTTTTGGGAAGGTAACCATGAGAATATACACTGTCGTGTATTATATAATAAATTCCCATTTGCACCTTGGCATTTATTAATTGTGCCCGAGCCTGAGCAACAACATCCTCAATATTTAAATCAAGATAAGCATGATTATATTATGCAACTAGCAATTCACAGTGACCATTTAACAGGTTTTGCTATGGGTTATAATAGCTTGGGTGCTTATGCCTCAATTAATCAGCTGCACTTCCAAGGTTTTATTAGAGAAAGCCCTTTGCCAATAGAGAATAAACAATGGTTGCACTGTGGTGGTGATAAAGCCTACCCATTAGACTGTTCATTTTATCCAAAATCAGAAGATAGTTGGCAAAAAATCAGTGAGTTACATCGGGGTAATCAGCCTTATAATTTACTGTATACCGAACAAGGCTGTTATGTCATTCCTCAACGTGGACAACAAAACACCACTAAAGGGACATTAGGTAATATTGCTTGGTATGAAGCATGTGGTGTATTCACTACGGGTGAGCAGGCACAATTAACAATACCTGCTCAGGATATTAAGCAAACGTTAGCAAGCTATCGATAATCATCACTAAAAATTAAACTTTGTCTTTAAGTATTGCTGCCTTCATAGCAAACAATTTCTTTTGATATCGCGATTGTACAATATCCACTAATACCATAATGAAGATAACAAAGTAGAAGGTGGTTTTACTCAGTGGCTCGACACTATGCCCAAATAAAGTCAGATGAGAAATATGCCCACCTTCAGAAATCAACATCACACCCACTAAGAACAAGACAAACAAGCCGACCACTTCATACATTCGATTTTTCTGCAAAAAGTTACTTACACCATCCGCCAACCAAATCATTAAGATACCACCAATCACAATGGCGGCTGCCATCACATAGTAGTTATCACTTAATGCCATTGCACTTAAAATAGAGTCAAAAGAGAAAACAACATTCATCACAACGATCCAAAACAAAGAAACGGCAAAGCTTCTTGGCTTACGCTTAATCTGTTGATTTTCTTCTAATGTCATCATGTGGGTAATTTCTTTTAATGCAGTATAGAGGATAAAAATACCACCCAGAAAAACAACAAGACTGTGTAGATTAAAATGCCCTTCTATAATGCCTTCCCATTTAAAGCCAAAAAGCTCACCTTGAAATAAGCTCAAGACCTTGATAACGACATAAAGCAAAATAACTCGCAACACGACTGCGATACCAATACCCATTTTACGCAATCTTGCTTGCTGTTCAGGGGCGACTCGTTTTGATTCTATCGAAATGTATAATAAATTATCAAAACCTAAAACTGCTTGCAACATAACGAGCAAAGCCAGTGTGAATAGATTCTCAATAGTAAATAGTGCGTCCATATTGTCTCCAAAGTATTGATAGTATAGCTAAGCTACCGACTGTTTCTGCTAGTGTCAAATGCTAGTATATCAGTCAGTCTACTCCTTCTAGAATTGTTCTTGCGCTTATTTATAAAACAACCTTTTGTCACAATTAACATTGAGCTTATCAACCCACGCCCCTGTTTTAGAGATTTATTAAGTGATCGTTTATACAGATATATTGTCCTTCTTACCTAGTGATAACGAGCATAAGCCCCTATCACTAAAAAGAATTTTAAGATAATAGGATCAGCGTGAAAATGAGTTTCACGCTTTATTAAGAGCAAGGAAGCTGTTAAGTCGCTAATATAGCGAAAGTTTCCCCTCCTTAAATATTTGTTCTTATTACTTCACTTATTTATTAGGAGCCTAAAATGACAGGCATACATCATAGTAGAAGCAGAGTATCTCGTACACATCATCAACAAAAGCCACAAGGTGGCCATAGAAGTAATTTTCAAAGATCACGTCGTAGTCATCGCCCTCGTGGACATCAATTAATTCGACAACACAGTATGGTTCGCGGTGGACGATCTAATCGCACCAGCCATAACCGTCATGGTCAGAATGTTGGATTCAGAAGAAGCCATCATCTATCTCGTAGCCATAGAAATCATCAAGCTCGTAGACCACAGCACTTTAATGTCCAGAGAACTAGACATCATCAGATTCATAGACCTAGACATCATCAGATTCATAGACCTAGACATCAGCAGATCCATAGAACTAGACATCATCAGATTCATAGACCTAGATATCAGCAGATTCATAGACCTAGACATCAACAGATTCATCATATACAAAGACCTAATGCACATAGACATACGCATATAGGATCACATGGTCAGCGTTTTAGCCATAATCACGTTAACCGTCCAGGTCATAGTCATAATCATCATATACAAAGACCTAATGCACATAGACACACGCATATAGGCTCACATGGTCAGCGTTTTAGCCATAATCACGTTAACCGTCCAGGTCATAGTCATCATACTCAAAGACCTCATCCTCAAGTACATGCGCATAGCAATATTTATGGACAACGCTTTAGTCACAACCATGTGAATAGACCGGGTCACACGCATAATACTCATCAAGTTCGTCCCAATATTCATCCACAGAATAATGGTGGTTCTCAGTTAACTTCTATTGTAGGACAGCTAAACGGTGGTAGTAATAATGGTGGTATTAACGCTCAGTTAAATTCGCTGACTGGTGGAACGAATAACGGTGGTAGTAACTCTTTGTCAAATTCATTGACAGGTGGTACTAACAATGGCGGTATTAATGCTCAGTTAAATTCACTCACTGGTGGAACGAATAACGGTGGTAGTAACTCTCTGTTAAATTCACTCACTGGTGGAACAAATAACGGTGGTATTAACGCTCAGTTAAATTCACTCACTGGTGGAACGAATAACGGTGGCAGTAACTCTCTGTTAAATTCACTCACAGGTGGATCTAATAACGGTGGTATTAATGCTCAGTTAAATTCACTGACTGGTGGAACGAATAACGGCGGCATTAACTCTCTGTTAAATTCACTGACTGGTGGATCTAATAACGGTGGTATTAACGCTCAGTTGAATTCACTGACGGGTGGAACTAACAATGGCGGCATTAACGCTCTGTTAAATTCACTGACTGGTGGAACGAATAACGGTGGTGTTAATACTCAGTTAAATTCACTGACTGGTGGTAGTAATAACGGCGGTATTAACGCTCTGTTAAATTCATTGACTGGTGGAACGAATAACGGTGGTGTTAACTCTCAGTCTAATTCACTGACTGGTGGAACTAACAATGGCGGTATTAATGCTCTGTTAAATTCATTGACTGGTGGTACGAATAACGGTGGTGTTAACTCTCAGTCTAATTCACTGACTGGTGGAACGAATA
>JAGLEV010000034.1 GCA_023144895.1 Thiotrichaceae bacterium | reverse complement strand
ACTGGTGGAACGAATAACGGCGGTATTAACTCTCTGTTAAATTCATTAACTGGTGGTACTAATAACGGTGGTGTTAATTCTCAGTCAAATTCACTGACTGGTGGAACGAATAACGGCGGTATTAACGCTCTGTTAAATTCATTAACAGGTGGTAGCAATAACGGTGGTGTTAACTCTCAGTCAAATTCACTGACTGGTGGTAGTAATAACGGCGGTATTAACGCTCTGTTAAATTCACTGACTGGTGGAACGAATAACGGTGGTGTTAATACTCAGTTAAATTCATTGACTGGTGGTAGTAATAACGGCGGTATTAACGCTCTGTTAAATTCACTGACTGGTGGAACGAATAACGGTGGTGTTAACTCTCAGTTAAATTCATTGACTGGTGGTAGTAATAACGGCGGTATTAACTCTCTGTTAAATTCATTGACTGGTGGAACGAATAACGGTGGTGTTAACTCTCAGTTAAATTCATTGACTGGTGGTAGTAATAACGGCGGTGTTAACACTCTGTTAAATTCACTGACTGGTGGAACGAATAACGGTGGTGTTAACTCTCAGTTAAATTCATTGACTGGTGGTAGTAATAACGGCGGTGTTAACACTCTGTTAAATTCATTGACAGGTGGTACTAATAACGGTGGTGTTAACTCTCAGTCAAATGCACTGACTAGTAATGGAGCAGGTTCAACTTTAAGCCTACAACAATTAACACAATCAACAGGACTTAATAGTCAACAGCTTGCAAATATGGGTTCACAACAGTTAGGTAGTGTATTAAGCCAATCTGGACTAAGCCCTTCAAATGTAACGAGCATTATTAGTCAATTAAACATTCCAGGTGCTGGAACAGTAACAACAACGTCAGGTACTGGAACACCAACAGTAACGACAACGTCAGGCACTGGAACACCAAGTGGCACAACGGTTGTTGGTGGAAGTACGATAAATACAGCTAACATTAATCCCGCATTCAACTATTAATAGTTAAGACGGCTAAGCTGGATTTTTATCCATAAAAAAAGCGACCTATTCCTGATGGAACTAGGTCGCTTTCTTATTTCAACTAAAGAAAATTAAGAAGCTAAAGCAATAGGTATCACCTTATCAGCAACTTTCTGATAGCTTTCAATCTGATCAAAATTCAAATAACGATAAATATCATCTGCCATTAAATCTAGCTCAGCCACTTGCTGCATATACTCTTCTACTGTTGGTAACTTACCTAATATAGCAGCAACTGCCGCTAATTCTGAAGAAGCCAGATACACATCCGCCCCATCACCTAAACGATTTGGAAAGTTACGAGTAGAGGTTGAAACCACCGTAGCCTGAGGGGCAACGCGTGCTTGATTTCCCATACAAAGAGAACAGCCCGGCATTTCTGTTCGAGCACCTACTCGTCCAAAGATATTATAAATACCCTCTTCCATTAACTGATGCTCATCCATTTTTGTTGGCGGTACTATCCAAGTTCTCGCTGGAACGGTTCCACCAAATTTATCAAAAAGAGTGGCAGCTGCACGAAAATGACCAATATTAGTCATACAAGAACCAATAAATACCTCATCTATCTTTACACCCTGAACATCTGACAAAGTTTTTACATCATCGGGATCATTCGGGCAAGCTAACAATGGCTCTTTAATTTCATTCAGATCAATCTCAATCACTGCGGCATATTCTGCATCACTATCTGCCGTCATCAGCTCAGGAGTATCCACCCATTTCTGCATCGATTGAATACGACGAGCAATGGTACGCTCATCACCATAACCTTCGCCAATCATCCATTTAAGCAAGGTGATATTAGATTGTAAATATTCTTTAATCGAGTCCTCACTCAATTTAATCGTACAACCTGCTGAAGAACGTTCTGCGGAAGAATCAGTAATCTCAAAAGCCTGTTCTACTTTAAGATCAGGCAAGCCTTCTACTTCAATAATACGCCCAGAATAAACATTCTTTTTATTGGCTTTATCTACGGTCAATAGACCTTGCTGGATCGCTACATAAGGAATCGCATTCACCAAGTCACGTAAAGTAATTCCCGCCTGCATCTCACCACTGAAACGCACCAGTACAGACTCTGGCATATCCAACGGCATAACACCCGTAGCCGCAGCAAAGGCAACCAGCCCCGACCCTGCAGGAAATGAAATTCCCAGAGGGAAACGGGTATGTGAATCGCCACCCGTTCCTACCGTATCAGGCAATAACATGCGGTTTAGCCACGAATGAATAATACCATCACCAGGACGTAAAGAAACTCCCCCACGATTCATCATAAACTCAGGCATAGTATGTTGGGTTTCGACATCGATAGGACGTGGATACGCCGCAGTATGACAGAATGACTGCATGGTTAAATCAGCAGAGAAACCTAAACAAGCAAGGTCTTTTAACTCATCACGCGTCATGGGGCCTGTCGTATCCTGTGACCCAACAGTTGTCATTGCTGGCTCACAATACTGCCCCGCTCTGACCCCCTCTAGCCCACAAGCTTTACCCACCATTTTCTGTGCCAGAGTATAGCCCGTATTGGATGCAACCACCTCATCAGGTTGTTTAAATAAAGTACTGGGCGCTAAGCCCAAAGCTTCACGAGCACGCCCTGTTAAACCACGCCCAATAATCAATGGAATACGTCCACCTGCTTGAATTTCATCAACGAGAACAGGCGTTTTTAACTCAAAAGTATCAATGACTTCATCACTATCATGGCGCTTCACGACACCTTCATAAGGATAAATATCTAAAACATCTCCCATCGCAACCTTAGAAACATCAAGCTCAATAGGTAAAGCCCCCGCATCTTCCAATGTATTAAAGAAGATTGGGGCAATTTTGCCACCTAAACAAAAACCACCAGCGCGCTTATTCGGCAAATGAGGAATATCATTACCCATGTACCATAGTACAGAGTTCGTTGCTGATTTTCTTGATGAACCTGTGCCAACAACATCACCCACATAAGCAAGAGGAAAACCTTTTTCCTTTAGCTTTTCTAATGTACCCAAGGGATCTGCAGTAAAGTTAGGACGTGGCATTTTCAACATAGCTAAAGCATGTAGCGGAATATCGGGACGTGACCACGCATCGGGAGCAGGAGAAAGATCATCAGTATTTGTCTCACCAGGAACTTTATAAGCTGTCACTGTAATTTTATCGGCTAATGCTGGACGTGAGGTAAACCACTCTGCCTCTGCCCATGATTGCATCACCTGTTTGGCAGGAGCATTCCCCTGTTCTGATTTTTCTTGCACATCATGGAAAGCATCAAACATTAATAAAGTATGTGATAAAGCTTCCACCGCTTCACTAGCAATAGATTCATCATCTAAGGCTTTGATCAGTGGGCTAATATTATAACCCCCTAACATAGTGCCTAATAGTTTTATCGACTCTTGCTTTGAGATGAGCGGAGAACTCACTTCATCTGATGCAATGGCTGCTAAAAAGCCCGCTTTGACATAAGCGGCATCATCAACACCTGCTGGAACACGATGTGATAATAGATCAATAAGCACTTCCTCTTCACCTTGGGGTGGTGTTTTGAGTAATTCAATTAACTCAGCCACTTGGTCTGCACTGAGCGGTAATGGTGGAATATTCTGCTGTTCACGTTCAGCGACATGCTTACGGTAAGCTTCTAGCACGATAGACTTCTCCAATCCTTAATTTTAATTGGCATAGATCATGCCAATTTTATAAGACCTAAGCAATATCTCCCTTGTGTTAGATCACTACGCTTGCTCTTTTACATCAATAGAAAAGGCTAAAATAGAGTACACTGAATTTTTTGCATATGAATGATAATTTATACTAATGATGGCAAATACAAACTCACTTTTTATCAAAAATTTAAAACAAGGTATTCTTCTTGATCTGTTAATTATCGGTGCTTTAATCACATTGGTAGTGGGTATTACATCACCTCTACTAACGTTACAAAAGTTCTATTTTTTAGAAAATCAAGTCAATCTTATTGGAGCGGTTAAACAACTTTATGACAAAGAGGAGTGGTTATTATTCTTTATTATTGGCGGGTTTAGTCTGTGTTTACCCTTTATTAAGATTATTTCATTGATGTTAGTTTTACATATTCCACATCAAGGTAAGAGCTTTTTAGATCGCGTATTGCAAGGCATTGAGACTATTGGTAAATGGTCAATGCTTGATATTTTTGTTGTCGCATTATTGCTAGTTTCTATCAAGTTAGGAGCTTTAGCTCAGGTGACAATACATTATGGGGTCTACTTCTTTGCATTGTCAGTATTATTGACAATGATTGTTAGTTTGTGGATTGGTTATTTAGCTAAACACCGAGATTATAAGTAATTTTATAAGTATAGAGCATGGACATCTCCCTATTTTAGCAAAACACTCATTGATCCATCTTCGCCTGCAACATCTTAGTATTGATACCTTGCAAGGTATCAATACTAAGATCATCAGGAAATACCCCTTTAAAATAGATACTGACAAGCTTCACTTGTCGCAACATGACTCAAAGCACGCTGAAAGCCTTGAAGCAAAAGCTTCTCAGTATCTTAATAACCCTTACACTCGATAATTAGGCGGCTCTTTAGTAATCACAACATCATGTACATGTGATTCTGCCATGCCTGCATTCGATATTTTCACAAACTCAGCCTCACGACTCATCGTCTCTAAATCTTTACAACCTAAATACCCCATACTTGAACGCAATCCACCTAAAATCTGATGCACAATAGGAGATAGTGAGCCTTTATAAGGTACACGCCCCTCGATACCTTCAGGAACGAGCTTATCAGCGGCATTACCTGACTGAAAATAACGATCACTAGATCCTTTCGCCATTGCACCTAATGAACCCATACCACGGTAGGATTTATATGAACGTCCTTGATAAATTTCTACTTCACCAGGGGCTTCATCTGTTCCTGCTAACATACTGCCCATCATCACCGAATGTGCGCCAGCGGCTAATGCCTTAGCGACATCACCCGAATAACGCACACCACCATCAGCAATAAAGGGAACACCTGTACCCTCTAATGCTTTTGCAACGTTCATAATCGCTGAAACTTGTGGAACGCCAACACCTGCAACAATGCGTGTCGTACAGATAGAACCAGGACCAATGCCCACTTTAACTGCATCCGCTCCTGCGGCAACTAAATCAAGTGCCGCTTGACCTGTAGCAATATTGCCACCAATCACTTGTACTTGAGGGTAAGTTTGTTTCACCCATGTCACACGATCTAATACACCCTGTGAATGTCCATGTGCAGTATCAACCACGATCACATCAACACCCGCTTCAACCAAGGCAGCAACACGTTCTTCAGTATCAACGCCAGTCCCTACCGCAGCAGCAACGATTAAGTTACCATTATTATCTTTACTTGCCATGGGAAAATCGGTTGATTTTTGAATATCTTTAACGGTAATTAAACCATAAAGTTTAAAATTATCATCAACTACTAAAACTTTCTCTATACGATGCTTATGGAGTAAAGCCTGTACTTCTTCACGAGAAGCCCCTTTTTTAACCGTCACCAACTGCTCTTTTGCTGTCATTACGGAGGTAATAGGTGCTTCCATATGTGTTTCAAAACGTAAATCACGTGAAGTAACAATACCGACTAAGTTATCACCATCCACAACGGGCACGCCTGAAATACGGTGGGCATTCGTAATATCTAAAACATCCTGAACACTTACACCTGAATTAACAGTAATAGGATCAACAATGATGCCACTCTCAAACTTTTTAACTCTACGCACATGATCAGCCTGAGATTCGATGCTCATATTCTTATGGAGAACGCCTATACCTCCTTCCTGAGCAATCGCAATCGCTAACTTAGATTCTGTTACGGTATCCATCGCCGCTGAAATTAAAGGAATGTTAAGGGAAATCTCACGTGTAATGCGAGTTTTTAGATCAACATCAGCAGGTAAAACAACAGAATGGGCGGGTACAAGCAAAACATCATCAAATGTAAGTGCGTCTTCTAGGATTCTCATGGTGGGCACCGTTTTGTAAATTAGACGGTCATTATAGAGATTGACCCACCACGGGTAAACTGATAAAAAAGCAAAACGAGTATAAATATACTTCTATTACCCCTTCAGAGATAAACTACTATGAAAAGCAAAGTACTATTGGCTTCACTTCTTCTTCTGTTTGGTGCATCAACTGCATTTGCAGAAGACGACTTGGCAACAGTCCTTAAAGAAGCAACGGCTGAAAATAAAAAAGCCGCTGAGCTTGGTTTTGAATGGCGCGACACAGGAAAATTTATTAAAAAAGCAGCCGATGAAAAAGATGCTAAAAAAGCAATGAAGCTAGCTAAAAAAGCATTAAAACAAGCTAAAGATGCACAACTTCAAGCAGAAGCGGCTAAAAAAGCAGGACCTGTGTTTTAATTAAATAAATCAAACCAAAGGACGTTGCCCGATAATTAAGATAATAATATCGTGGTGAATGAATAATAAAAAAGCCAAGCCCTCCATAGCTTGGCTTTTTTATTATGGAAAAACTATTGACAAACAACACCTAATTTAACTATTTAACCAAGGCTTATGATGCAAGCAGGCAATCGATCTATTCTAAAAGTCTCTGATCTTAATTCAGAAGTTGCATCCTTACTACGCTCTGGATTCCCATTACTGTGGATTGAAGGTGAAATTTCCAATTTATCTTGCCCCTCTTCTGGGCATTTGTATTTCTCTCTTAAAGACAGTAGAGCACAAGTTCGCTGTGCTATATTTAGAAATAAAAGCATGCGCTTACAAATCAAACCATACAATGGGCTTAAAGTGCTAGCACGTGCGACGGTGGGGCTATATGAAGCTCGAGGTGATTTTCAGCTTATTATTGAACACATGGAAGATGCGGGTATGGGTCAATTACAATTGGCTTTTGAGCAACTCAAGAAGAAACTATTAACAATCGGCATTTTTGATGATCAGCACAAGCAAGCATTACCTAAACATCCGAAACGAATAGGCATCATTTCTTCTCCTACAGGAGCCGCACTGCATGATGTTGTTAAGGTATTATCTCGACGTAGCCCACATATTCCATTATTAGTTTATCCTAGCTTAGTCCAAGGAGAGTCAGCCAGTCGAGAGCTGATGACTGCGATCAATCAGGCAAATGATGATCAGTCTTGTGATGTATTGCTATTAGTTCGTGGTGGTGGATCGGCAGAAGATTTATGGGCTTTTAATGATGAAAATCTTGCTCATGTTATTTTTAATTCAACGATCCCAATAGTCTCAGGTATTGGTCATGAAGTCGATTTTACGATTGCTGATTTTGTCAGTGATCAACGTGCACCAACACCCTCTGTTGCCGCTGAGATCGCTAGCCCGAATAGAGAGGAACAAATAGCACGAATAACTAAACTTGAACAGCAGCTGAGTAGCATAGTCAATAATAAAATTAATGATCAAGCTCGCAAGTTAAGTTATCTACACAAGCGACTTCAGCAACACGCTGGTTTTCCATTAATTCAACAATATGCACAATCTATTGACCATTGGGAAACTCGTCTATTGAGCTCTTTAAAAGTAAAAATAGAACAACAAAAACATCGACAACAGCAATTAAAACAACGTCTATTAAACTTATCGCCCATTAAGATGAGGCAAGAGCAACAGACAAAGCTAAGTAAGCTAAAAATGCGCTTAGAACACAGTATGAATACATCATTGTTAACCGCTCAAAATCGATTGAATAAAACAATGCAATTATTAGATGCCGTTAGCCCTTTAGCAACAATGCAACGAGGCTATAGTATTGTTCGAAATAGCAAAGGCGTTGTGATTCACGCCATTAAGCAAGTAAGAAAAGGGCAAAATATAAATATTCTGTTAAATGAGGGTGAGCTACATTGTACGATTAATAAGAAATCAACGCCGTAAATTACGAAATTGTACCCATAACATAAGCAAGCTCATGATCACCAAGCCAATAGACATGACTAGCAAACTTTCTGCCATAGTAATACCAAAGACAAGCACAGGTGTATAACCACAGGTAGTCTCAACCTTAAAGAACCACGGCACCCATTCACCCACAGCAAACCAAGACGGCAAGCCTGATGCCATAGTGCAATCGCCTAATATAAAGTGGTACTCAACACCTAATAGCTGCACTGAACGTTCTAGCATTCCAGCAAAAACAATGAGTAATAATATGCTGGTGATTAAGCTTGGAATTTTATATCGAGCAACAATAACGCCAATGATAGCAACAAGAATCAAGGCAAGCACCAATAAACGAAAGTGAATACAAAGCACACAAGGCGGATCTTCAACAATATATTGATAGAAAAGTGCAACACCTTCAAGCATGAAGCCAAAAGCAATAAGTGCTAACCAAAACAGACGACTATGAACTAAATTTAAAATCATTATATCAATTACCTAAAGTGTTTTAAGTGCTTTATAAACATTAACTAAACCATATCCAAAATGATTGTCTTTGCCTTCTGCACCTAAGTCTTTTACTGTCTTATAAAATACATCTAATTTCATTTTTTTTCTTTTTTGCCGACTAGCTGACAGGACTAAAGCTAAACTTCCACTCACATTAGCAGTGGATAGTGAAGTACCTGAGGCTATTTGATAACGATTACCTGGAGCTGTTGTTAAGACTCCAACACCAGGTGCAGAAAGATCAATATAATTGCCACTGTTTGCCTTTTTATATATTTTACTACTATGATCAACCGCAGTGACTGCAAGTACTTTAGGTATTGCAGCAGGATAGCGTCGTATCTTAGCAGAGTCATTACCACAAGATGCCACAACAATAATACCTTTATTTATTGCTTTTTCTATCATTCTTTTAACAATTTTATCGGGACTACCTGCAAAGCTTAGATTCAACACATCGACTTTCTTCTCTATTGCAATGCCTATAGCGTTAGCTATTAATGATGAACTACTACCAAAATGATTGTTTTTATACTCAAAAGCAGGAATAGATAAAAGCCGAGCTTTAGGGGCAATGCCAATTTGAGGGTCTCTACCCACTAAAATACCTGCTATTGCAGTCCCATGTTTCAGATTAGCGACACTCCCATTGTTGATATCAACCAAGTGATTGATTTGGGTTAACTTACCTTTAAGAGCTTTATGCTTCCTATCAACAGGTCCATCAATCATACCAATCAATACGCCTTGCCCTTTCGATATAGCTAAGGCCTTTTGTGCACCTGTTAATGATTTTGGATAACTATTTTTTTTAAGTCTCGCATTACGGCTTTCAAAGCCTGAAGAAAGCTTATAAATATTATTCGTGGCTGACTCTAAATCAAAGTAAATAC
>JAGLEV010000033.1 GCA_023144895.1 Thiotrichaceae bacterium | reverse complement strand
ATGATAGAATAGTAGATAAATTTAGGGGTCTCTTCTGTTATGCTCAGCAGAATTTCATCCTTAATATAATCATCTCTATCAGGTAAAGGAGGAGAAATAGGTACACATAGCGTCTCCTCTATATAGCAATCAAAACCATTAATAATTTCTGCTTGCACCGATCTAACAAGAAAAATATTTAGCAAAAAAAATAATATTTTACTTAAAATCCTTCGTTTTAAATACATTCTCACACCCTCAAATCCTTAATTCCACTAGAATTAAGGGTTATTTAATAATATATAATGATGAGTTATAAGCTACATTAGGTAATAGCAAAGTTCCATCTATGCTTAGGTTTTACTTTATTCTAACTTTATCTATTTATTATAAATATAGAATAATTTACAGTAAAATCATCAACTAAAAGATATGACTCTTTCACTTATTGGCGACATTATATCTGTTAATAATAAGCTAACCCCAAAGGAATGCAAATAAGTAATCTTAGAAAACTTAGGGTGGTTTAATCAATATATGGCGCTATATGACTAAACATATTGATAGCATGAGCAGAAATAGATATTGACAATGACCACTAAATAGACAACCCTGTAATCATTTTAAACATAAATAACGTCATGCACTTATTACAGGGCAACGAGATGCTCCAAAACCTAGCCTCACAAATGAGATTGATAAGTGACTGCCAAGAGAGTCAACCATTTTATTCAGCACGAGATTATCATTAGCCCGTTTTCATCTATTTTCACATTAATATTTTTTAGAATGCGTTGTATATTAAGCGGATTAGTATCGGGGTAAAATTAAATACCCAACAGCTCATCTCTATTGGGTAAAGGAGGAGAAATAGGTATACATAGTACCAGCAGTTTCTGCTTTAGTTCTAAAGCAAGCTATAAAACGAGAACTGCTGACAAATAAGTAATCTTAGGGCTTAGTCAATATGACTAAACCGATTGATCGTATGAAATAGACTGTTCTGTGATCATTTTAAACAGGAACAACATCATGTACTCATCACTAGAAATTAGGTGCTCCAGAACCTTCCCCCACAAATAAAATTGATGGGTTATTGCTAAGAAGGTTCATTATTTTATTCCAAGATTCTTTTGTCTGTTTTTTATTGAGCACAAGATTGTAATTAGTTCCACCATCAGGATTCTCAAATATTTTCACATGACTATTTTTTAGAATACGTTGTATATCAAGCGGACTAGCCTCAGGGTGAAATTGAATAATCAACTGTACATCTTTCTCTAGGATAATAGCGTTTTCTATTGGAGCAGTTACCAGTTTATACTGACCACCAGTGCGATCAGCTAGAATTGAAGAAAAAATAACAATCTGTACTAGTAAAAAAACAGCAATAGCCGTACTCGCCCATGAAAATGAGGGTGGAAGGAAAAGCTTACCAATACCTTCTAAGACTTGATAGAATGAGAAATCAGAACGAGTTTTTACATTGTGTGAAATCTCTTGCTGAGAAGATTTATTAATTTTCCCCAATAGCGCCGCTAAACGCTGATCCTCTGTTGTAATAGCCATTAGATCCAAAACATCAGGGTCAGTACGAATCATTGTTGACAGTTTTTGCTCAGAGGCAAGCTCCTGTCTCAAACTAGTAGATGTTGCTAAACATGATTCAACTTTTTTGACTTCATCCAAACTCAGCTTACCAGTTATATACCAAGGTAACAGCAGGGATGCCTCTTCTCTATTTTTTTTATTTTCAACCCTATTCATTACTATATTCTCTATGAATGTCTGTTTTAGAAAGTATTTTCTTAAACTTTTTTCTTGCATAAAACAAGCGGGTTTTCACTGTATTATCTGAAATACTTAAGGTTATTGATATATCTTTAACCGACAGTTCTTTAAAATAAGACAAAAATAATACTTCACGATGATCCGCACTTAACTTATCCATATGACGAATAAGTTGCTGATCACGTTGCTCTTCTACTAGCCCTGCATCAGCAGCTGGAGCACTCTCTTCCATTGCGATTTTTAGCAAATCTTTATCAATCTTACTACTAGCATTTTTACGTAAAAAATCAATTAATTTGTTACGTGCTATTGAGTGCATCCATGTTGAAGGTTTGGATTTTCCAGCAAATTTTTTAGCACTGCCCCAAACTTCAAACATCGCTTCATCAACAATATCAGCTCCAAGAGATACATCACCATTCAGCATTCGAGTACAGAATCGCAATAAAATGGGTGAGTAGCGCTTATATAATATTGCAAATGCCGCTTGGTCACCTTCAGCGATCAATTTCATTAAATCTTCATCAGTTGTTTCTAATGATGGAGAATCGAGCAATTTACGTCCACTTGTCATAGCTTAAGTCGTATTCTTTCTAAGTAAGGTTCAAACAAATTAAACGCTTCCGACCAAAAGTATATTTTCAGGTCATCAACGAATAAACCAATAGGTTAAAAAATAGTAATTATAAAACAATTAATATCATAAAAATATAAAAGCTGAGATTGCTAAAAAATAGAACAAATTACGGAAGTACAAGTCACCTATAAAAAGTAATTAATAAAAAAATGAACCATTCATTAATAACTATCGACTGATGGGCATCTGTCTTGACTCCTAAGGTCAAGATGATATTCTCCCTCGCAACACTGGGTGAGCCTTCGGGCTCACTCCTTTTTAATTTTCTCTTTATTTTTACAAGTACTTATCTAGTGCTGCTACTAATCTAACAATATCTTCTTCGCTATGTAATGCTGATAAAGTAATCCTTAATCGAGCCGTACCTTTAGGTACCGTAGGTGGTCTAATCGCCGTGACGAGTATACCTTCTTTAAGCAAACCCTGACTGATCTCAATCGCTTTATTATTGCTGCCAACAATCACCGCCTGTATAGGTGTTGTAGAATCCAATAAGTTAAGCCCTAAGGATGCTGTATCTCGACGAAACTGGAAAATTAAATCACTGAGTTTTTCTCTACGCCAATCATCACTCCGTACCATCTTAAGGCTTTGTCTAATAGCCGTTGCTAATGCTGGAGATGAAGCAGTCGTATAAATCCAAGGACGAGCCTGCTGGCGTAAATACTCAATATGAAGCTGAGATCCTGCAACAAAAGCACCCGATACACCAATGGCTTTGCCCAGTGTTGCCATATATAAAGGCACATCCTGTTGACTAAGCCCTTTTTCTTCTAATAAGCCTGCACCATGATCACCCAATACACCAAAGCCATGAGCATCATCTAACAGAATCCAAGCTTTATAATCATGGGCTAATTTTACTAGCTCAATAATATTTGCCTTATCACCATCCATACTAAAAACAGCATCTGTAACAATCATAGTATTTTTTGTTGCACTCATTGCTAATTTCTTAGTAAGAGATGCCATATTATTATGAGGGTAACGTATCATTTTACTGCCAGAAAGCCCGCTAGCATCTAATAATGAAGCATGATTTAACCTATCTTGAAAAACACTATCACTCCGCCCCATCATTGCGGTAACAACGCCAATGTTAGCCATATAGCCACTAGAGAACAGTAAGGCAGCTTCCCGTCCTGTGAACTCTGCTAGCTCTCTCTCAAGCTCTTCATGCTCATAGTGATGACCTGTGACTAAATGTGAAGCTCCGCTACCGACTCCATATTTTTCTGCACCTTCCTGTAGTGCTTTAATCACTTTAGAATGACTGGCTAAACCTAAGTAATCATTACTACAAAAGGATAATACTTGCTGACCATCAATCGTTAAATTAACCTGTTGCTTGCCTATAACCTGTCGAGTTTTCCTATAAAGACAATCCAACTCACGCTGTGCTAACCATGCTTTAATTTTGGCATCATTTCTTTCCATACCGTACCTCAAAACAAAAAAAGGCACCCTTAGGTGCCTTTTTTCAATGATCCAAAATAAGAATTTAACGAGCCAATCAATCCATTAAAGCATTGCTATCAATGAAATCTCAAGTGATAAGTTACTAAATATTTTCACAGATCACTTAAAGATTTATTGATACCAACATTTTGAAAGGATGTACTAAATTCTTTATTATAAAACCATTAGCCTTTCTTTATGAAAAAGATAAACTCGTTACCTTCTTCAGAAGTATCCATAAGCTCATTACCTGTTTGCTTACAAAATGCTTCAAAATCTTTAACTGAACCAGGATCTGTTGCAATAATCTTCAATACTTCGCCAGCTTCCATTTTATTAATCGCTTTCTTGCAACGTAAAATAGGTAGAGGGCAGTTTAAACCACGAGCATCAAGTTCTTCATTAAATTCCATAGTATCACTCCTAAATCAAAATATTAACACATACGAATATTGGGCACACCATACCCGAAAGCAAGAGTTCAAACAAGGCATACTCATTGTTTGAATCTTTATAAGGAGATAGCACAACCTATTATTTCTTTTCTTTATAGTTATTTATCACTATAAATTTTATCAAAAAGGCAAAATACTAACGTCTAGTGATTCTACGAGCCTTAAGTTTATTACGCTTATAATCAGCCATCACATTACGCACATAGCGACGTGTTTCTTTAAAAGGTGGAATACCTTTATATTTACGAACATTACCAGGTCCCGCATTATAAGCAGCGATAGCAAGGCGTTTATTGCCCTTAAATGTACGTAACATCTTGCCAATATAACGTACTCCTGCTTGAATATTTTGCTCAGGATTCCAAGGATCACTAATCATCATATCCTTCGCCGTTCCTGGCATAAGCTGCATTAAACCCATGGCTCCAACATGAGATTTTGCCCTTAAGCGAAAACAAGATTCATTTTTAATAATCGCACGAACTAATTCCGAGTCCACTTGATAGATACGAGAGTAAACATGAATAGAACGTTTATATTGACTCTCCCTATTTCTCATGCTTCGTTTATTACAACCCTTCTCTCTCCTTTTAGTCTTAGTCTTTAATCCTGTTGAAGTCTTATAAGCTGGTTTAGAGCGATTCATCCGACGAGATTTAACGGCAATAGTTGGCACTTTGTACGTCTTGATTAAGGTGTTTCTTGCTCCCACCTCTTTGGTACTCGTTATAATATGTGAGCCAGAAGGCTCTTCATAAACATAGATAGTTGTCATTGGTGCGGCAAATACCACCGTAGAAAACAACATAAGCAATGGCAAGGAAGTATACTTTATAAAAACAATAAGGCACTCAAAGGTCTTAATTAGAACTTTCATAATAACATTTCTTATTAATTAATTTTAGGGTGCACAGAATATAGCACAATACATCTTAACTACTTCTTAACTACTTATTAAATATAAGTAAACTAAGCACCAACAGTCATCGGCATCAAACCGCTTATCGGTATTATTATAAGCAAACACTTAAAATACAAAGCAAAAACCGACGAGTGAAAAAAACTCAAATATTTCATAGCTATTACCTATTAACACCTGTAATAATTACTCTGTTCTAGGACTGGAAATTAAATAATATCCAAACAACCTGAGTTTTAGTCAAATCCAATGAAACCAGAAGATGTATCGTTATTCTACAAAATGATTTGAGCAGGTTTGAGCGGGCTAAAAAGCCTTCCTAAATTAGAAAATTATTTTGTTTCCATTCATTAATAGCCATCAATTAGAGGTAATCACAATGAGTGGGTTAAATCATTTTAATCAATCAGGTCAAGCACATATGGTTGATGTTGGAAGCAAGAAAGCAACGCATCGTATTGCTGTTTCAACGGGTACAATCCATATGAAAGCCAGCACTTTAGAAAAAATATTAGAAGGCAATCATAAAAAAGGTGATGTTCTGGGTATCGCAAGAATAGCTGGAATTATGGCATCTAAGCGAACAGCGGACTTAATCCCTCTTTGCCATCCCTTGCCTCTTACCCATGTTGAAATAGACCTAGAAGCGCAACCTGAAAACCATTGTATTCTCTGTACAACAACGGCTGAAACAATTCACCTGACAGGCGTAGAAATGGAATCACTAACGGCAACACAAATCACCCTATTGACAATTTATGATATGTGTAAGGCGATTGATCGAGGCATGGTAATTGGCAATATTCAGCTCATGGAGAAGGTCGGTGGGAAATCGGGACATTGGAAAAAAGAGAACGAAGAATAAATATAAAAAATAACAAATACAGCAACTAACAATAGATTATTAAAGTATTACTTTAGATAATATTTCATTGGTATGGTATTTTATTCTGACAATACTTCATGGATCGAAGCTCAGGGGAAATCCTCCATGATTAAAACTATTTAAAGCCCTGCCTGTGAATGATGAGAAATTATATATGATATAACGAGCCTATGATCATAGGCTACTAATATAGCAGTATTGATAATATCGCTAAATTGATAATATATTGCGCACCTTCAGGGACAGGTGTATATTTATACAAAATCTTAATCTACATTTAAAAACTAAGGGGCTTTAACATCATCATTACACCTGTTATGGGTTCATGACAATGTTGAGATAAAACAGGTTACTGGTTTAAGGGGATTCCCATCATGACTTGGCTTCATATTATAAGTAACTTCTACCTAATTCACTATATTAACAATAGTCGGTATTGTCATGAAAAATATAACCTTCACCATGCTATCCTTGCTCATCAGTTTAGTTTTTAGTACCTACAGTTATGCTGCCCAACTAAAAGTCTACAAAGTCAATAATATTCACCAAGGTGGCTCTCTTTACATGCGCTCAAGCCCTAATCATAAAGCCAAAGTGATCGTGGCTATACCTCATAATGCCCAGTGGCTTGAAAGCAAAGATCCATCGATCCAGCGCGGACCTTCAAAGTGGCAGAAAGTTATATGGAATGGTAATTATGGCTGGGTCAATACGCGCTATCTTAGTTATGATGCTAAAAATACAAAAATAGCACTAACGCAACGTAAACGTCGCACTCAACCCGTTTCAACGCTTTCTCAACAGAACACGATGCGGGGTCGTTCTCGTATTGTTAATAAGCAACCTGCCACTCTTCAATGTGGTGGACATACACCTTTCTGGAATATCAAAGTAAACTTATCAGCTAAGCGCATGAAAGTGACCTTAAATGATGGTACTGCACCTTATTACACACCCGTTGCCTATAAAAAATGGCACTCTAGTATCAATAAAATGGTGATTCATTCTGGTCGAGGGCGAAATGCAGTCCGTGCCATTTTGTACAAAACTAACAATTGTACTGATGGTATTACGAGTATCATTTACCCCTATAAAATAACCGCCAATATTGATGCTAATAAAAACATGAATGGATGTTGCCGTATTGTCGCTACTCGCTAAATCAAAGCAAGCCAATCACTCGCTATTTGTTGTGGGCTCAAGTGCTGGATAGACTCTCTCGCCTTAGCACTTAAATCCTTCCGCATTGCCGTATTGGTAAATAAGAGGTCAATCTCAAAGGTTAGCGCCGGCACATCTTCGGCAGGAACGAGTAATCCATTAACACCCTGTTGAATAATCTCATTCGGCCCTGTCTCACAATCAAAAGCAATACAAGGACACTCACAGGCCAAGGCTTCTATAAGGATATTGGGAAAACCTTCATGTCTGCTAGATAAAACAAAAAATTCAGCACGAGAGTAATAGGCAAAAGGATTATCAACATTCCCTTTTAGAATAATTCTATCCGCTAAACCATAGGCATCAATACTTTTTTGCAAAGCCACCCTATCCTCACCTTCACCTAAGATGATTAATTTAAGGTCTGCTTTAGCCTGTGTTTTAGCAAAAGCATCGATCAGCATATCAAAACCTTTTTGTGGTGCTAAACGCCCAACAGCAAGAATGAAAGGAGAGTCTTCATCGATTAACTCTGCGGATAAAACAATCGCCTTATTAACATCAACCGCATTATAAACCGTCGTGAGGTTAGTAAAGCCAAAGCGATCATATAATTTATTTTCAATCGCTTGGGCACAAGCCGCTATTTTTTTAGCACGCGGGTAAAGATAAGGATAAACAGGCAAGTAGTTAGCGGGCAAGGACTTGGGATTATCATGGACAGAAACAATCGTTTCTCGACTGGCTAAAACACTAGGAAAGCCTGCCGCCTCCATAAAGGTAAAAATTCCATCATACTGCTTCTTTTTATATAACTTTCTCAGTGCAATACTACGTCTAATAATATTAAATAACTTACCCCATAAAGAGGGCAATGATGGGATGGCTAAATCAATAATTTGACCACCATAGGGATAGCCAATATCCTTAGCATTAAACAAGACAATATCAACCTCATGTTTATCCTGCAAGGCTAAGGAAATATTAGAAACAGTACGCTCTGCACCACCTGATTTTAAAGAATCAATAACAAAAACAATTTTCATGATTAGTAACTTTTAGAGTCCCCTTTATGAGCTATATAGACTCATTTAGTTAACTAGGGAGTTTAAAGCAATAACGAAACTGGGTAGTGGTATAAAAGTACGGACAGTACCCAATTTCAAACTATTTTTTTGATAAAATATGAAGCAGTAATTGATGAAATGAATCAGCCTGTTGCACATGTGGCAAATGACCTGCACCATCAATCACTTGCACATTAGCCTGAGGAAAATAATGATCAATAAAAGATTGATTTTCCTCGGTAATATAATTTGAATCTGCACCTTTTATAAACCAAGCCGCTTGATGATAGCGTAGTGCTAACTGAGGAAAAGCCGCAATGTTAAGATACTGACTTGCAATCTCTTGTAGGTTAGATTTCCAATAATAGCCATCGGCATTGCGACTCAAATTTTTAAGCAAGAAAGCTCGCTCAAAGGCATTACTAATTGACTGAGCTAATAACTCATCCGCTTGTTGACGACTGTGAATGTGCTTTAAAGAAAGGGATAATAAAGCAGTGAAGATTTTACTATGCCAAAGAGGATAGTGGGTGGGAGCAATATCAACAATAACTAACTGATCCAAGCGCTGTGGGTAGTGTAAAGCAAAATACATTGCTACCTTTCCCCCCATTGAGTGCCCCACAAGAGTCACTTTGTCCAAGGCTAAGGCATCTAAAAGTTTCAATAAATCATTTGCCATTAACGCATAAGACATACCGACTAGATGGGGTGAAGCACCATGGTTTCTTAAATCAATGTTAATAACATGGTAACTCATCGCTAAGCGCTTAGCTTGAGTATTCCAGTTTTGTAGCTCACCGAGCAAACCATGTAGGAAAATAATAGGCGGCTTGTTATTAGTTTCACCCAATTGACGATAATTTAACAATATTGCCTCCTTCATATTTCACTAAGCTACCGTAAATTATGCTTTTAGCAACTTAACTAATTCCTGATTGACCTGAGCAGGATTTGCCTTACCCTTAGAAGCCTTCATTACTTGACCTACAAAGAAACCAATCAACTGCTCTTTGCCTGCACGATATTGTTCTGCCTGACTAGGATTATTAGCAATCACCTCAGCAACCATTGCTGTAATCGCACCCGTATCAGTAATCTGCTTTAAACCTTTACTTTCAATAATACTATCTGCATCACCGCCACCATCCCACATTGCAGTGAATATACCTTTAGCAATTTTACCAGAGATCGTTTTATCCGCAATACGTTGCACTAAGCCTGCTAACAACTCTGCACTCACAGGGCAGTCAGCAACCGCTATATCTTCCCGATTAAGAGAAGCTGACAGCTCACCCATAACCCAATTAGCGGATAACTTCACTTCACCTGAGCCTTCGGCAACCACTTCAAAATACTCAGCAATATCACGTTGTGCGCTTAAACCTAGTGCATCTTTCTCAGACAAACCTAATTCATCAATAAAGCGTTGGCACTTAGCTTCTGGCAATTCGGGTAAGTCAGCACGAATCTGTTCTTTTAGCTCATCGCTAACGATAACAGGCAATAAGTCAGGACAGGGAAAATAACGATAGTCATTCGCCTCTTCCTTGCTTCGCATTGAGCGAGTTTCATTTTTATCAGGATCATAAAGACGGGTTTCTTGTACTATTTTTTGACCTGATTCAATCAAATCAATCTGCCGTTCCACTTCATGATTAATCGCTTTCTCAACAAAACGGAAAGAATTAAGATTTTTCACCTCTGCTCGCGTACCAAATTCTTTCTGTCCAACAGGACGTACCGATACATTAGCATCACAACGAAAAGAGCCTTCCTGCATATTACCATCACAGATTTGTAAATACTGAACTAGCGCATGAATTTTTTTCATATAAGCCACTGCCTCTTTGGCATTGCTTATTTCTGGTTCAGAGACAATCTCTAACAATGGTGTGCCTGCACGATTCAAGTCAATCCCTGTTAAGCCTTGAAAATCTTCATGTAAGGACTTACCCGCATCTTGCTCTAAATGAGCACGGGTTACACCAACCCGCTTTGTGCCTCCTGACTCTAGAGGGATATCTAAATACCCCTTACCCACAACAGGTAGATCAAATTGACTGATCTGATAACCTTGTGGCAAATCAGGATAAAAATAATTTTTCCGTGCAAAAATAGACACTCTTGGCACATCTGCTCCAATCGCCAAACCAAACTTAACCGCCATTTCTAGCGCACGTTTATTTAATACGGGTAAAACACCTGGTAGTGCAAGATCAACCACGCAAGCCTGTGTATTGGGTTCTGCACCGTAGGCAATTGATGCCCCTGAGAATATTTTTGATTTTGTTGCTAATTGGGCGTGTATCTCTAACCCTATCACTGTTTCCCATGCCATGATCATACCCTCCTAGTTATACGCTGCTGGTGATTGACGATGCCAATCAGTGGATTGTTGGAACTGATGGGCAACGTTTAATAAGCCTGCCTCATCAAAATAGTTACCAATTAACTGTAAACCGACGGGCAAGCCATCAGCTAAACCTGCTGGAATCGACATTGCAGGCAAGCCTGCTAAGTTGACAGCGATAGTATAAATGTCCGATAAATACATAGTAATAGGATCATCTGCTTTCTCGCCAAGCTTAAATGCAGTCGTCGGAGCTGTTGGCCCCATAATGACATCAACTTGACTAAAGGCATCCTCGAAATCAGCCGATATTAACCGTCGAATCTTTTGAGCTTTCAAATAATAAGCATCATAATAGCCTGAGGAAAGTGCATAAGCACCCATCATAATACGACGCTTCACTTCATAGCCAAACGCTTCACCACGAGAGCGTTCATACATATCAGATAAGTCCTTAGGGTCTTCGCAACGGTAGCCATAACGCACACCATCATAACGTGATAGATTCGATGAACACTCCGCAGGAGCAATCACATAATAAGCAGGGACGGCAAGATGTGTATTAGGCAAGCTAATTTCTATCATCTCTGCGCCTAATCTTTGATACTCAGCAATGGCTTCATCAATAATAGCGCCCACTTTAGAATCAAGCCCTTCACCGAAATATTCTTTTGGCAAACCCACTTTTAAACCTTTCAGTGGTTTATTTAAATCTGCTGAGTAATCAGGAACGGCTCGATCAACTGAAGTTGAATCTTTTTCATCAAAGCCTGCAATACCTTGTAACAATAAAGCACAATCTTCAGCAGAATGCGCTAACATTCCTGCTTGATCTAGGCTTGAAGCAAAGGCAATCATTCCCCAGCGTGACACACGACCATAAGTGGGCTTCAAGCCACTCAACCCCGTCAGTGATGCAGGTTGGCGAATAGAACCACCCGTATCTGTACCTGTGGCAATAGGAGCTAAACCTGCCGCAACCGCCGCCGCACTGCCACCTGATGATCCTCCGGGTACACGTTCTAAATCCCAAGGATTCTTAACCGCACCATAAAAGCTTGTTTCATTCGAGGAGCCCATTGCAAACTCATCCATATTGAGCTTACCCAGCATCGGCATTCCAGTCGCATTCAGTTTTTCCACGACCGTTGCATTATAAGGGGCAATAAAGTTATCCAGCATTTTTGAACCACAGGCTGTACGTACATCCTGAGTACAAAAAATATCTTTCTGTGCTAGTGGAATCCCTGTTAATACTTGAGCCTTACCATCAGCAATCATTTTATCGGCTTGAGCGGCTGATTGTAATGCCTGTTCTTCCGTCACCGTGACAAAACTATTGATGTCACCATCATACATTGCAATACGATCAAGAAAATAACGAGTGAGTTCAACACTAGAGGTCTCACCAGAAGAAAGAAGTGCTGATAATTCAGCTAAAGATTTTTTATGCATAATAAATTATTTTATTTATAAACGACCATTAAGGGCGAAAAGAGCCACACTCAAGGTCACTCAATAACCTTTGGCACGAGATAAAGTCCGACTTCCGTTGCAGGTGCATTACGTTGAAATTGCTCTCGTTGATTCACTTCAGTGACCTTATCTTCACGTAAACGTTGAATCATTTCTTGCGGATGTGCCATTGGCTTTACATTATCGGTATTGACTGCATCCATTTGGGCAACTAAATCTAATATTCCTGAGAGGTTTTCAGCATACGCATGAATATTTTCTTCTTTAATCGAAATTCGAGCAAGATAAGCAATTTTCTTCACTTCATCAGCACTTAAAGACATCGTTCCTTCCTATAAAAACTTATATATATTCAACAGTATAGCACTAAGTGCTTTATTATTAATGAACATGATGCAATTTTAGTACTAAAGTATTGAAGTAATAAGAATCTAAGAATCTAAGAATAAAAGTGCTCTCTTATCTTTTTATTCTTGGATAAATCTTCAACACGTGTGTTAATAGCTAAAAAAACAGGCAGACAACTTATCATAGATCGTCTTTTGAGTCTTGCTCATTACGCGATTGATTGGTACATTACACGCTTTTATATAATTTAAATAGATACATTCAGAGTAAGTCTCATAATTTGCTGGAATTTATGAACATGACACTCTGATTAAAATACTGGATTTACCATAATGCTAAAAACCATCTCGGGCATATTTTCAAATGACATCTCTATTGACTTAGGGACAGCGAATACTCTTATCTATATGCGTGGCAAAGGAATTGTCCTTAATGAGCCATCAGTCGTTGCAATACGCCATGACCGCGGAACCAGTACCAACAAATCAATCGAAGCGGTTGGCATGGAAGCCAAGAAAATGCTCGGTAGAACTCCTGATAATATTACAGCTATTCGTCCCATGAAAGATGGTGTGATTGCTGACTTTACTTACACAGAAAAAATGCTTCAGCATTTCATGCGTAAAGTCGATACAGGGAGAATCTTCCGTCCAAGCCCTCGTGTAGTGATTTGTGTACCTTGTGGTGCAACTCAAGTTGAACGTAGAGCGATTAAAGATTCGGCAATGAGTGCTGGTGCACGTAAAGTTTACTTAATTGAAGAGCCAATGGCTGCGGCAATCGGCGCTAATATCCCTATCGATGAAGCCATTGGCTCTATGGTATTGGATATCGGCGGAGGAACATCAGAAGTTGCTATCATGTCGTTACGCGGTATTGTTTACTCCTCATCGGTTAGGATTGGTGGTGACCGTATGGATGAAGCAATTATCAGCTATGTTCGTCGTAATTATGGCATGTTAATTGGTGAGTCAACCGCTGAGCGTATTAAGTGGGAAATCGGTACTGCTTACCCTGGTAAAGAATTAATGGAACTTGAAGTGAAAGGGCGTAATCTTTCAGAAGGTGTACCAAGAAGCTTCACCTTAACAAGCAATGAAATTCTTGAAGCACTACAAGAACCACTCTTTGGTATTGTGAGTGCCGTTAAAATGGCACTAGAGCAAACACCACCTGAACTAGGCGCTGATGTTGCTGATCGTGGTATTGTATTAACAGGCGGTGGAGCATTAATTAGAGACTTAGATCGCTTATTAATGGAAGAAACGGGAATTCCAGTCATTGTTGCTGATGATCCACTCACTTGCGTTGCGCGTGGTGGTGGGCGTATATTAGAAATGATTGAAACAGGCGGGCTTGAATTCTTAGCTGCCGACTAAGTCAGAAAACACATAGGTAGGGTTGTCACTGACAATCCTACAAAACAAATAATAGCAATAAAGTCCAATCCATGCGCTCTCACGATTCTCCCTCATCGAATGCTAAAATAATTCTTTTCCTAGGCTTTTCACTGGCAGCACTAGGCATTATTACTAATGATCATAAAGGTAAAATACCTGCTCTACGCACGAGTATGAATATTGTTACTTATCCTGTCAAAGCTATGATCAATATGCCCTATTCCGCCTCTAGCAATATTGCTGAATTTCTGACTTCACATCAAAATCTGAGTAAAGAAAATGATGAGCTACGACGCACTGTCAATATTTATGCTGCACGAGACCAACAATATCGCTCCATTGCGTCACAGAATAAAAATCTCACTAAAGCACTAGATATTAGTAGCCAACTAGATGATCGCTATCTACTTGCCAAAATTCTTGCGGTTGATACTGATAACTTCCGTCATACGGTCAATATCGATAAAGGCACTAATGATCAAGCTTTTGAGGGACAAATTGCACTTTATGGCAAAAGCATTTATGGGCAAATCATTAGAACAACACCCTATTCCTCTGAATTAATACGCATTACTGATCCTAATCATGCTATCCCCGTGCAAAATGTACGCACAGGAGATCATGCACTAGCCGTTGGTGCAGGTCGTACTAATCGTGTTTATTTAGAACAATTTGATGAACTAGAAAATATTCGAGCGGGTGATCTCTATGTCAGTTCAGGTCTTGGTACTTTATTCCCTACAGATTTTCCTGTCGCTATTGTAAAAGAAAAACATTACAACCCAGCGGATTCTATGACGACTATTTCAGCCAATACAGTAGCTGACTTTAATAAAGTACGAGAAGTACTATTAATTTGGCGTGATACGAAAAAGCTACCCAAGGAAATAAAATAATAATAATGGAAAATCTCACACTACGCTTTACGGGTGCAATACTATTAACCTACTTTATTGCCATTGTGTTAAGCATTTCCCATTTACCAACGGCACTACAAGCTTGGCGACCAGAGTGGGTTGCATTAGTAATGATTCACTGGGCTATATTTTTTCCCAAAAAAACTCGTTACTGGCATGCAATGGTTGTCGGGCTTTTCCTTGATAGCCTGCTAGGTAGTGTGCTTGGGCAACATGCACTTGGTCTTCTTATTGTTCAATTTAGTGCTATTCGCCTGACTGAGCGTATATTACCAAAAACACTATTACAGCATTTATTTATTGTTGCGCTTACTGTGTCTTACTATTTATTAATTAATTTATGGGTACGTAGCCTAACTCAAGACAATCCAACTGATTGGTCTTACTGGTTTACATTATTGAGTAGCTTAATTATCTGGCCTATTCTTCATGCTTTAATGAAAAACCTGCAAGTAAAAAGAAGGGAGTTATAAAGACCCTGCTTGAGCACAACTCCAACCAGAAACTTGCTCAACACCTGCAAGCTTCAACACCTTAGCAGCCTCTGCTAAGGTTGCACCTGTCGTTAACACATCATCAATCAATGCAACACTCACAAATGATAACTCTCCCTGTACTGCAAAACTTTGAGCTAAGTTAAGTTGCCGCTCTTCTAAAGAGCATTCGGTTTGTGGCACTGTATAGCGACTACGAACTAAGGTTGATTGCAATAATGGAATTTTGAGATAAGAAGCAACCACTTTGGCTATTTCTAATGCTTGATTATAGCCACGAATTCTCATTCTCTTTGGGTGCAAAGGAATAGCAATCAATACTTCAGGCAAGGGCTGTTTAGTTTTTAGAATAAATTCAGCCAATGACCGTCCAAAGAAATGAGCTAGCAGCAGGCTATTATTATATTTCAATTGCTTTAGTAAATAACTCACAGGTATTTGATAGGCATATTGGCTGACTAATCGATCAATATCACTTGCTTCACCACTGAATGGGTTGAGTATTTCACTATGAGAGTAACGTGATAATAAAGCAAAGTCACCAATACAAGCATCACACAAACAACGACTCAAGCCATTAAGTGCTAAAGGATTACTACATAAATAGCACTGACTTGACAGGAATAAGCCCATCATTTTTTAAGCTATGTCACGAGACTTAAAAATAAATAGAAAAAAACCAATGATAAAACCTGCCAAAATTCCGTATAAGTGTGCATCCGTTGCAACGGTTGCACCAATTAATTTAGCACTAGGTTCAGTAAAATTAGGATGAAAGTTGTCCCAAACTAACTTAATAGGAATGACAAATAATAGTGGTAAACTTAATAAGTACTCTTTTTTAATAAAAGCAATGACTGCTCCAACAATAAAAAGTCCATATAAAGTCCCTGACAATCCCGCATACCAAGTTAAATCAGTACGAAAGTACATACCTAAACCAACAACCAGTGAAATAAGTAATAGAGATAAATGGAAAAGACCTAATGGGAAAATACCATTAAAAAGTAAGGCTAGAACAGCCAGACCAGAAAGATTCATGAGCAAATGATAGGTATTTGTGTGAACAAAATTACCTGTTAATACCCGCCAAAACTCACCATGATCAACCGCAGAGCGCGATAATATAAGTGAATCATGAGCGGTATATTGTAATACTGCGAGCAATAGACCAAAAACTATTGCATGCCAGCATAATGAAATTTTAGAATAATGGATTAAGATACTTTTCGTGTATCAAGCACTTCATCAACTAAGCCATATTTCTTAGCTGTTTCTGCATCCATAAAGTTATCACGATCAGTATCTTTCTCAACTTGCTCTAGCTCTTGACCTGAGTGATGAGCAAGAACACGATTTAATTCCGAACGAATCTTTAAAATTTCACGAGCATGGATTTCAATATCAGAAGCCTGACCTTGGAAACCACCTAATGGCTGATGAATCATCACGCGTGAATGAGGTAAGATAAATCGTTTCTTTGCCGCACCACCTGCCAATAAAACAGCGCCCATACTAGCAGCCTGACCAATACATAAGGTACTTACATCAGGCTTGATAAACTGCATCGTATCGTAAATCGACATACCTGAAGTAACAACACCACCCGGTGAATTAATATAAAGGTGGATATCTTTATCAGGATTTTCTGATTCAAGGAATAGTAATTGAGCAACAATGACATTTGCCATGTGATCCTCAATAGGACCAACGATAAAAATGACACGTTCTTTTAATAAACGTGAATAAATATCATAAGAGCGCTCACCTCTAGAGGTTTGCTCTACTACCATGGGGATCAAATTTAAAGCTTTAGTTTCATTATTATTCATTGCTATTCCTTTGTCGCTTATTATGCTACGACCTTATTTTTATCAGGGTTCATAATACTATCAAAATCAGTCACTTCATCAATAACTTTTGCCTGATCAATAACCCAATCAACGATCATTTCTTCTAATACAGCACCTTCGATTTTCTGCATTAAAGAGGCTTCACTTTTATAGTACTTAATCACTTCTTCAGGATCTTCATAGGTTGAAGAAAGCTCTATTAGCTTTTCCTCTACTAGCTTTTCATCAGTTTTAAGATCATTCGACTTGATAATCTCACCAACAATTAAACCAAGCTGTACACGACGCTCTGCTTGATCCTTAAAGACTTCAGGAGGTAGTGTGCTAGTGTCATATTGTGCCGTTTGTGACATTTCTTGACGAACTTGCTCAATCTCTTGCTTAACCAACGCAGAAGGTGCAGCAACAGTATGTATTGCCATTAAGCCATCCATTACACCTTGCTTAAGACGACCTTTTAATGTCTGTACTAGTTCACGCTCCATGTTCTTTCTAACTTCACCACGAAATGACTCTTCTGAATCACTTTTCATGCCAAGCTTTGTATAAAATTCAGCATTCACTTCAGGTAATAGCACTTCTTTAACTTCAGAAACTTTCAAGTTGAACTGTACTGTTTTGCCTTTCAGTGTTTCAACATGATATTCAGCAGGGAAAGCAACATCTGCATCTTTCTCATCGCCTGCTTTCATGCCAATAATTGCTGTTTCAAATTCAGGGATCATCTGTCCACTGCCAACTTCCATATTGAAACCATTAGCAGTGCCACCCTCAAAGGTTTCACCTTCAATAGTACCAACAAAGTCGAGTACCACTTGATGACCATCAGCGGCAGCAGCATCAACTGTATTCCATTCTTGTTGTTGCTTGCGTAATACTTCAATCATTTTATCGATATCAGCATCCGTAATTTCAGTCGTTTGACGTGTCACTTCGATACTATCAATCGCACCAATTTCGATTTCTGGATACACTTCAACGGTTGCAGTGTATTTCAAGGCTTCGCCTTGCTCAAAAGCCTCAGGATTTATGCTAGTTGGTTGACCCGCGATATTAAGCGATTCATTTTTAGCCGCCTCATAAAAAGTATCTTGGATCGTATCATTAATAACATCATGACGAACAGCATCACCATAACGTTCTTTAACTACTTTTGGAGGAACTTTGCCTGGACGAAAACCATCTAAACGAACATTACTACGCATGTCCTTTAAACGTTTCTCAACAGCAGCATCGATACGCTCTGCGGGAACCTCAACGGTAAGTTTACGTTCGATATCACCAGTTGACTCAACAGATACTTGCATTAGTAAAAACCTCTATACACAAAAAAGCCATGCATTAATGCTACATAGCTATTAATACAACCCAGCAATCAATGCTTCGGTAAACCGTAGCACAGAATAAGGGTAATTCTTTCGGGGAAAATAAATGGTGCGAAAGGAGAGACTCGAACTCTCACGTCTTGCGACACTGGAACCTAAATCCAGCGCGTCTACCAATTCCGCCACTTTCGCACATATTGAGATAGATATTAAACCTATCGTCAGCTTATTAAGCTGGGCGATTATACCTATCATTTGACAGAATGTATAATCGATATTTGAATTTAATTGAGTTATTTCGTCAAAGAAGTGAAATAACAGCAAAATTATGGGGTGGATGATGGGGCTCGAACCCACGACAACCGGAATCACAATCCGGGGCTCTACCAACTGAGCTACACCCACCATAATGATTTAAAACATACTAACCATTATAGTATAAATAATAATGGCGCGCTTGGCAGGACTCGAACCTGCAACCTACGGCTTAGAAGGCTGTTGCTCTATCCAGTTGAGCTACAAGCGCATACAACATAACAAGACCTTCGTCTTACAAGAACCATAAAAATGGTCGGGGTAGAGAGATTCGAACTCCCGACATCCTGCACCCAAAGCAGGCGCGCTACCAGACTGCGCTATACCCCGACGGTCTTTAAATTCTAATTGCTGTGTGTTTCCAGCAACAGAGGCGCGATAATACGTTGCAAAATTCATATCGTCAAGCCTTTCTATCTGATTTTCTACATGCAAGAATACAGCTTTGAAATCAGACGGTCTAAACTACTATGACAGCAAACATTATTGACGGCAAAAAAATAGCCGCAGATATTCGCGAAAATATTCGTCTACAAGTTAATGAACGTATCAAACGAGGCAAACGTGTGCCGGGACTAGCGGTCATTCTAATAGGCAATAATCCTGCCTCACAAGTCTATGTTAAACATAAACGTGCTGCTTGCGAACAAGCGGGAGTCTATTCTGTATCCTACGACTTACCTCGTGAGACAACACAACATGAACTCCTAACTATTATAGACGAACTGAATAATAATACCCAAATAGATGGCATTCTTGTCCAGCTTCCTTTACCTGATCATATTGATAGTCAATTAGTCATTGAACACATTCAGCCAAATAAAGATGTGGATGGCTTCCATCCAGAAAATATAGGTAAACTCGCATTACGCATACCTGCTATGCGTCCCTGCACTCCTTATGGGGTTATGCATTTACTCGACAGTATCGGTGAAACCTACAAGGGAAGACATGCGGTTATTGTTGGAGCATCCAATATTGTGGGTCGACCAATGATGCTAGAATTAATACTAGCGGGGGCAACCGTCACTCTCTGTCATCGCTTTACAGCAGATACAGCGGCATTTGTTCAGCAAGCGGATATTGTCATTGCAGCAGCAGGAAAACCAGGGCTGGTTAAGGGTGAGTGGATTAAAGAAGGTGCTACAGTGATTGATGTGGGTATTAATCGCTTAGAGACTGGCAAACTGACGGGTGATATTGAGTTTACAAAAGCAAGCGAGCGAGCTAAATGGATTACTCCTGTGCCTGGTGGTGTTGGTCCTATGACGGTGGCAATGTTATTGCAGAACACTTTAAATGCCTGCAATAAACATCCATTTTAAACGGCTAGAATAAACTTCAATCCACTGGGTTATTCTAAAACTATGAATAAATCAGTGGATAGAGCAAGTCAACCTATTAAGGGCAGCGACTCTTATCACCCGCCGTTTTACCCACAATTTTCAAAAAACGTTTAAAGGGATTCATGACTTTCATTACCTCAAATTTAGGCCCTTGAAATTTAAGCTTACCACTCATCATTGCCCCCATCGCCCCACAACCAAATGAGCCGCGCCCCATACAAGTCCAGTTCTCATCACTGGCATGCATCACATAATCCACGCTAAAATCTATCACTTTACCATCTGACTTTCCTGCACGGGTACAGAGAGCTTTACCATTCTTTTCCTGAATCGTTAATTGTACTTTAGTGCTAACACCACAGCTTGTGCGATACATTTGTACTAACTTATAACCACGACCAGCATTATTTTTTATCCATGAATAGCCACTCTCACCTTCTTCATCTTCAATCGTTTCCATTAGTTGCTCTGTCAATATAGGGCTAGCATTCCATGTAGCACAAGCTTGATTAGCCCAAGCAACATCCATATAAGTACTGGCGAAAGCAGGTAATGCTGTTAATAGAGCAGTTATCATCAATCCGAGTCTTTTAATCATTTTAATTTCCTTTTAATTACAGGGTTTATGGTGGGTATTTGAAGGGATTGACAAGACGATTGGTTTGAACAAACAATCAGGGAGAGTCTCATTACCCACTTAACACCCTGTAATCTACACAGATTACAGGATAATTGGACAGCTTTATAAACTAAGTGTTCACCTTTTAATATTTCACACTATATGCAATACCTGCTGCATGTTGATCCATCGCTAAATCATATT